>JAOUCV010000025.1 GCA_029859555.1 Gammaproteobacteria bacterium | reverse complement strand
TCGTGTTCATTGGCAGGGTCGTACAGGCCTTGTCTTGCAGGCAGCGAGCCAGTCTTCATCAAAACACCTTTATTTATAATATGTTATAGCATTTAACATGCTGGTCTGGCGGGGTCGGCTGTGGCAACCAGAGCCCGGCCAAAAGGCCAAACAGTATAGCGCCGGATGGCCGGTGGTTCAATTTGGAGTGGGCTGTTTTTTCTATTTGTTTTCAGATAGATGGAAACTGCGCTCGGCCCCGTGATTTGGCCGGCCTGTCACTCGGGTGATACTCAGCCGTTGGCCGATTGCATAAATACAACCCGGTAACCACGTTTGATCTGTTCATCGCGTGCCCGCATCAG
The DNA here is from genome assembly GCA_029859555.1 of Gammaproteobacteria bacterium. Classification (GTDB taxonomy): domain Bacteria; phylum Pseudomonadota; class Gammaproteobacteria; order UBA9214; family UBA9214; genus UBA9214. Next base: position 12,398 of record JAOUCV010000025.1, on the reverse strand, counting down.
CGATGCCTCGGCCGCTTCACGGTCCTGAAAGTGTTCTTTTTTCACGCGGCCGGCTGCGCCCTGGTAACCCCATTCACGAATCAGGGTCCAGCCTTCCAGCAAGTCTTCCTGCATGTGCAAATGGTAGTAACGCGGCGCCTTGTCACCCTCGGGCGGTATTTGCATGTAGATTCGCATCAATACAACCCGGTCGGTGTGCTAGTTTGCCGGATTGAAGGTGCGCTGATATTCGGCAATGGCATAGCGGTCAGTCATGCCAGCGATGTAATCTGCGACAGCACGGGCACGACCATCCTTGCCAAACGTTTTTTCGAGTAATGCGACCTGCTGTTGCGCATCCTCCGGCATCAGCCGCGGGTCATCAATATAGGCCTCGAACAGTGCGGTGATGGTGCGACCGGCCTTGGCACTCATGCGGTGTACGCGGTAATGACGGTAGAGCCTGGTGCGCAGAAAGCGTTTCAATTCAATATTTTTTGCACGCATGCTGTCGCTGAAGTCAATCAGCGGTTCGCCATGTCGGCGCACGGCATCGGTGCTGTCCGGATTTGCCTGAAGCAGCGCTGCCTTGCTGGTTTCCACCAGGTCAATCACCTGGCAACCGATCAGGCGGCGTACTATTTCATGAATAGTGCGCCGTGGCGCAAGATCAGGATACAGCGAGCGGACTATCTCGTACTGTTCCTGAAACAGGGTAATGGTAGCGAGGGCCTCGACAGTGATCAGGCCGGAACGCAGGCCGTCATCGACATCATGACTGTTGTAAGCAATCTCATCGGCGAGGTTGGTTAACTGGGCTTCCAGTGTGGGTTGTTGTTTTTCGATAAAACGGCGCCCGAGCTCGCCCAGTTCGGCGGCATTTTTCAGGGAACAGTGCTTGAGAATGCCTTCGCGTGTCTCAAAGGTCAGGTTCAGGCCGGGGAATTCGGCATAGCGTTCTTCCAGTTCATCAACCACGCGCAGCGATTGCAGGTTGTGCTCGAAACCACCATAGCTCTTCATGCAGGCATTCAGCGCATCCTGCCCGGCATGTCCGAAGGGTGTATGACCCAGGTCATGTGCCAGCGCTATACCCTCGGTCAGGTCTTCATTCAGTTGCAGCGCGCGCGCGATGGAGCGCGCTACCTGGGCCACTTCTATTGAATGCGTTAAGCGGGTACGAAACAGGTCGCCCTCGTGATTGACGAAGACCTGGGTCTTGTATTCCAGCCGGCGGAAAGCAGCCGAGTGGATTATACGGTCACGGTCGCGCTGGTACTCGGAACGATAGGCGGGCGAGGCTTCCGGATGCAGGCGTCCTCGCGAAGCAGCAGGGTCAGCAGCGCAGGGTGCCAGAGTGCTGTTATGGATTGTGGCGGAAGCACTGTTCATACTCTTTTTCCGGACATGTTAAGTGTTTCGCTGAGTAGATCCTGCCGGAAGTCACCGCTGACAATTGCTTCGCCCATGTTTTTCAGTAACACCAGTCGCAGCTTGCCGCCAATGACTTTTTTATCTATCGACATCAGTTCCCTGAACTGTGCCTCGCTCATGCTGTCCGGTGGAGTGGTGGGCAGGCCGGCCTGTTGTAGCAGTTGTTCAGTGCGTTGTACTGACTCGGGTTGTAGCCAGCCATGACGAGCAGACAGATCGGCGGCCATCAGCATGCCGGTAGCAACCGCTTCGCCATGCAGCCAGCTGCCATAACCGGTGCAGGTTTCAATAGCGTGCCCGAAGGTGTGTCCCAGGTTCAGCAGGGCGCGCTTGCCGTTCTCGTGTTCATCGGCAGCAACAATTTCAGCCTTGATGGTGCAGGAACGCTCAATCGCATACGCGAGTGCCTGTTTGTCGCGGGCCTTCAGGGTATCCATGTTGGTTTCCAGCCACGCAAAAAAGCCGGCATCATGGATCAGACCGTACTTGATGACTTCCGCCAGTCCTGCCGCAAGTTGTCGGTCATCCAGGGTGTCCAGCGTGTTGGTATCAATGAGTACGCAGCGCGGTTGGTGGAAGGCGCCGATCATGTTCTTGCCCTGCGGATGGTTGACGCCGGTCTTGCCGCCGACGGAAGAGTCGACCTGGGCCAGCAGGGTAGTGGGAATCTGCAGAAAAGACACGCCACGCTGGTAACTTGCAGCTGCAAACCCGGTGATATCGCCGACCACGCCGCCACCCAGTGCGACCAGGGTGCAGTCACGGTTAAAACGGTTCTCCAGCAGGGCGCTGAAAATCGTGTTCAGGGTGTCGAGGTTTTTGTATTGCTCACCATCCGGCAGGATGACGGTGGCCGTTTCGAAGCCGGCGAGCATGCCCAGCACAGATTGCAGGTACAGCGGCGCGACGGTCTCGTTGCTGACCACCATGACCTGTTTTCCAGTGATGTATTTTTCCAGTAATTCTGCCTTACCAAGCAAGGATTGCCCGATATAGATGCTGTAACTGCGTGTGCCAAGATCAACTGTCAGGGTGTTCATAGGGTGTTCATGGGTGTTTGTCTGTGTGCTGTTGCTGCCAGCATAGCTAAAAAGCAGGCCGTAGCGCAAAAAAACGCTGTGAATTACTCCAGCATCTCCAGTATTTTCTTTACCACATCGCGGACGCGCATGCCGTCAGTATCAATAACAACCGAGGCTATTCCCCGGTACAGGGGATCCCGTATGGCCATGAGCTCCTCAAGCCGGGCACGCGGGTCGTCTGTTTGCAGCAGTGGCCGGTTGCGATCCATGCGGGTGCGTTTCAGCTGCTGCTTGACGGAGGCATGCAGATAGATGACCTTGCCTCTGTTGCCGAGATGCTCGCGGTTGGCGGGGTCGAGAATGGCGCCACCGCCGGTGGCCAGTACGATCCCCGGTAGCTGTGTGAGTTCGTCAATGACCACGCTTTCGCGTATGCGAAAGCCGGCTTCGCCTTCAAGATCGAATATCAGCGGGATATCCACACCGGTGCGCGCTTCGATCTCGTGGTCGCTGTCGTGGAACGGCAGACCAAGCTGTTTTGACAGCTGTCGACCGATGGTGGATTTGCCGGCCCCCATAGGGCCGGTCAGAAACAAACTGCCCGGCGTTTTCATGCCGGGCAGATATGACAGATTACGGGGTGACTGGCAAGTGGTACCAGTACAGGCAGGCTAGATATTGAGCTCTTCCTTGACGATCTTGGGTGTTACGAAGATCAGCAGTTCAGCGCGATCATCCTGGGAGAGTGTCTTCTTGAACATCCAGTCAACCAGTGGCAGTTCACCAAAGAACGGCGTTCTGTCGACCTCGTTACGTTTTATCTGCTCGTAGATGCCGCCGAGGACCAGTGTCTCGCCATCATCAACCAGTACCTGTGTGGATACTTCATTGGTATCAATGGACGGTATACCGTCGACGGAAAATTCGCCAACTGAATCCTTGCTGATCTGCAGATCCATGATCAGGCGGTCATCCGGCGTAATCTGCGGGGTGACGCTGAGGCTCAGAACGGCCTTCTGGAATTCCGTGGAAGTCGCACCACTGGAAGTTGCCTCCTGGTAGGGAATCTCGGTACCGGACTCAATAAAGGCCGCTTTCTGGTTGGAGGTCAGCACGCGCGGGCTGGAGATGATTTCACCCTGGCCCTCGGCTTCCATGGCCGATAATTCCAGGTTCAGCATGTAACTGCCGATCTTGCCGATGGCCATGCCGATGGAGCTGCTGGCACCCACTACGCCAAGGTCGACGAGCAGGTTGTCAGCACTACTCTCTGGATTTGTGAAGTCCGGATCAATGACACCACCGCCACCGGTGCGTGGATCGCCCGGACGGGTGCCGCCAACGGAGACAATGTTGTTACCACCGTTAAACTCGGTTTGCTTGTTGAGCCCGAATTTGACACCGAGTTCCTTGGAGAAGTCGTTGTTGGCAATCACGATGCGTGATTCGATCAGCACCTGGCGTACCGGGATATCGAGGCGTGCTACCAACTGGCGTACTTCGACCAGCTTGGCGGCGGTGTCCTGTACCAGCAGGGTATTGGTACGCTTGTCGGTGGTTACCATGCCGCGATCAGACATCAGGGTTGTGTCAGAGCTTTTCAGCAAAGTCGCGAGATCAGATGCCTTGGCATAGTTGACCTGGATGTACTCGGAATACAATGGCTCCAGTTCTTCGATCTGCTTCTTCGATTCCAGTTCCAGCTTTTCGCGGGCGGCAATCTCTTCGCTTGGAGCAACCAGCATGACGTTACCCGTCTGCCGCATGCCCAGTCCCTTGGTCTTCAGGATGATGTCCAGTGCCTGGTCCCAGGGAACATTCTTGAGTCGCAGTGTCAGGCTGCCGCGTACGGTGTCACTGACGACTACGTTGAGGCCGGTAAAGTCAGCAATCAGCTGCAGTACCGAGCGAACCTCGATGTCCTGAAAGTTCAGTGACAGACGTTCACCGGAGAAGCCGAATTCGTCTTTCTTGGCTTCTTCCACTTCTTCCCTGGTCAGTTCGCGGACTTCGATAGTGAACTGGTTGTCGGTCTGGTAAGCAATGTATTCATATTCGCCCATGGGGGTTATCACCATGTGAACATTGTCGCCCCTGGTGTAGGTATCAATGGTTTTGACCGGGGTGGCGAAGTCGAGTACGTCGAGGCGACGTTCAAGTTCTTCCGGCAGTTGTGTGCGGTAAAAGTCGACCAGTACCTTGCCGCCCTGCTGCTGCATGTCAACCGGTACAGAAGGGTCAGACAGGCTGACAATAACCCGGCCCTGACCGTCTTCGCCGCGCCGGAAATCGATGTTGTTGATGCTCTCGTCACCGTCACCGCTGGCACGCGCTGCCGCTACCGCTGCTTCGGACATCTGGCTGCCGGCATTTTGCACGGTAAGGATGATCTTGTTGCCTTCTGCATGGGCTTCATAAGGCACCATGTTGACCTGATTGACGGCCACGCGGGTGCGTCCCTGTGCTTCGACGGCGGTCAGGCTTTCTGCCATGCCGATGCCAATCTCCTGTGAACGTTGTGCCAGACCATTGCTGGTATTGGGGAAGTCCAGTGCAATCCGCGCAGGATTATCAATGGTAAAACTCAGTGGGGCAGGCGCAGGGTTGCTCAGCGTCAGGGTGATTTGTGCCTTGTTACCCGGCAAGCCGGCAACATCAACTGACTGCAGGGTATTACCCGACGCAGTGTCAGCAGCCTGTGCTGCCACAGTGCTGCCCAGCAACAGGCAGGCGGCGGCAAACAGATTGTGGCACGCTCTGCGGCCATTCTGCCTGAAGGATTTAAACAAGGTGACTTTGCTTGTCTGCAAACGGTCTGACATGGTTACCCTCATTACTGTTATCCCCCTGTGGGATTATTCGCTGATTGCAATTGAAGCCTGGCGTTCCATCCAGCCCCCGATACCATCAGGCACGATTTCCGTGAGTTCAACTTCATATTCTGTGATACGTGTGATCTTGCCGTGATTCTGGCCGGCGTAGTTGCCTGGCTCCACGCGATGGATGGTTCCATCCACGTCATTGATCAGTGCCCAGTGACTCTCATGCTGCTCCAGTGTGCCGACCATGCGCAGACTGTCGAGCGGGAATTCTTCCAGTGGTTCTGTCGCTCGTGCAAAGTCAGGCTTTATGCCATTGTTGCTGCTGGCAATCTGGGAGCTTGGCTGAACGTATGAAAACGACGGCTCTGTAAACGGGTCGCGCAGGTCAGTTGCCTGGTAGGCAAATGACTCATAAGGCTTGAATTCCGGCAATGGTTCTATGCTGGATTTCTGCTGGCTCTTGGTTGTCTGAACATAGTCTTCCAGGTCAGCCGTCGGGTTGCCTGAACAGGCTGCCAGCAGGCCAGACAGTGAGGCTATGCACAGAAAATGTGCGAGTCGATTGTCAAAACCGGTCATTTCTTGCCTCCCTTTTTCTTCTTGCCCTTGGTGTCACCATTTTTGTTGGCGGCTTCTTCCTCGTCCATGTAACGATAGGTCTTGGCGGTCATGTTCATGGTCAGCAGACCATTCGCACCTTTGCCGCTTCTGTTGATGCTGACATTGTGCACTGTGACAATGCGCGGCAGTGCTGCTACGCCGCTGACAAAATCGCCAAACTCATGGTAGTTACCGATAACCTGGATACTGATAGGCAGTTCGGCGTAAAACTCTCTCGGTATTTCGGAGCGAGGCTGAAACAGCCTGAATTCGAGGCCGCTGGCAAGGCCGGTTTGTGAGACGTCGACCAACAGATCGGCAACTTCGGTCTTGTTCGGCAGTTGCCGCAACATGGCGCCGAAGGATTCGCGCATTTCCTCAAGCTGTTTTTCATAGGCTTCGAGGTTAACCGCCTGTTTTGCCTTGGTTTCGAAAATAACCTTCAAGCCGACTTCTCTTTCTTCCACCTTGGCCAGTTCAGCCAGCTGGTCCTTGGTGTGAAACCAGTAGCCCAGAAAAATTACGGCACCCATCAGGAAAAGAATAACCACGGCCCTTGCTGCTGCGGGCCAGCGTGCTACGTCAGTCAGGTCCAGATCATTGATATCCAGGTTCATTTTTTCACCTCGCCAGCTGCTGCGACTTCTTTATCAAGCTGATTACGGGTTTTCTGGTTGCCCCGCAAAGTGAAATTGGCAATCCGCCGACGACCTGACTCGGAGGTTTTGATGACATTCAGGCGTGGGCCCGTGAGCCACTCTGAAGCATCTATCTTGCGCATGTAGTCTGAAACCCGCGCATTGGACTCGGCCATGCCTGTCATAGTCAAAGCCTTGAATTTCTGAGTAAATTTATTCAGGTGGACACCTTCAGGCAAGGTCCTGACCAGTTCATCTAGCAGGTGGACGCTTTCCGGACGACTGCCCTGCAGTTCCTGAATAACGTTCATGCGCGCCAGCAGGTTCTGTTTCATGGCCTCGAGTTCCTTGATGCGGCCAATGCGCTTGTCAAGAATAGCGATTTCGTTTTCCAGGTAGGCGTTACGCTGGTTCTGGTTGTTAATAAGACCGTCAACGTGAAAGTGTGCAAGCAGAACGATCAGGCCGGCAAGAACAACAGAGCCGCCGGCAATGATGCCGAATTCCCGTTGTTTCTGTTTGCGCAGTTCCTCACGCCAGGGAAGCAGGTTGATATGTGCCATATCAGTCGAAGCTCCTCAGGGCCAGCCCGCAAGCGATTAGCAGAGCAGGGGCATCATTACTTAATGTTTGTGGTTTTACCCGTGCCGATAACGACATGGATGCGAACGGGTTGGCAATAGTGGTTTCAACACCCAGTTTTTCCTGCAGCATTTCGTCCATGCCCGGTATCGAGGCACTGCCACCGGCCAGCACAATATGATCAACCTTGCTGTGCGGGCTTGATGAGTAGAAGAACTGCAGTGAGCGGCTGGCCTGTTGCACCATGGCTTCCTTGAAAGGCTCCAGTACATCAGTCAGGTAGTTTTCCGGTAAACCACCCTGGCGCTTGGCCATGCCCGCTTCTTCATATGAAAGGCCGTAACGGCGCATGATTTCTTCTGTCAGCTGCTTGCCGCCAAAAACAGTATCGCGGGTATAAACACTTTTCAGGTTGTGTACGACATTCAGTGTCGTCATGGTTGCACCGACGTCAATGACGGCAATGGTGCGTTCCTCGCCCTGGTCAGGTAACTGATCTGCCAGCAGCGCGAAGGCATTTTCGCTGGCGAAGGACTCAACATCCATTATTTGTGTGCTCAGGCCGCCGGTTTCAACGGCTGCGCTGCGCAGGTCGACGTTTTCACTACGGCAGGCAGCCAGCAGCACGTCGACGGTATCAGGGTTCTTTTCAGATGGCCCAAGTACCTCAAAATCAAGGTTTACTTCTTCCAGCGGGTACGGGACGTAGGTGTCGGCTTCCAGATCAATCTGGGCAGCCAGGTCGTCGTCATTGAGCCCCGCAGGCATCGGTATCACCTTGGTAATAGTCGAGGAACCGGCGATGGCGACTGCTGCGTGACCGGTTCGGGTACCCGACCGTTTCACAGCGCGCCGAACCGCTTCACCAACGGCATCTACGTCGGTAATATTCTTTTCGACTACTGAGTTGGGTGGCAGGGGTTCGACAGCATAGCTTTCGACCCTGTATCGAGATCCGCTACGGCTTAGTTCCAGCAGCTTGACAGCGGTGGAACTGATGTCAAGACCGATCAGCGGTGGTTTAGTCCGTCTAAAGAGCTGCGCTATTGGCACTATATTTCCTTTTAGTTACCCACTGTTGTAAAACAAAGGTAGTTCGCCGCATTAGAAAACAAGAACAACTGTTTGTCAACAAATGCGTAATGTGCTTGGTGTGGTTATCGGACAGGGGCAGATTTTGTTGAGTAAAAAAATATCTTTCCCAGGCCGTTTGTCATTTATAGTGCCTGCCTTGTACTTAATCTTTGAACCCGATCACAGGTTTTCATAGTGACAATGATAGTGCGCCGTATCTTCGCTTCTTTGCTGGCCCTGCTGTTTACCGGCGTTATTGCCGTCGCAGCACTGGCTGCTTTCATATACGTCAAGGTTGAACCGCAACTGCCTGCCATCGAGGTTCTCAAAGAGGTGCAGTTGCAGGAGCCGCTGCGTATCTACACAAGTGACAGACGGTTGCTCGCAGAATTTGGCGACAAGCGTCGCACGCCGGTGCAGGTTGCCGATGTGCCACCGGCCATGATTAAGGCATTTCTCGCCGCAGAAGATGACAATTTTTACGAGCACTCAGGCGTTGATATTCCAGGTTTGCTGAGCGCTGCTTTTGAACTGGTGCGTACCGGTAAAAAACGTCGTGGTGCCAGCACCATCACCATGCAGGTGGCACGAAACTTCTTTCTTTCCAGCGAAAAAACCTACTGGCGCAAGGTTACCGAGATCCTGCTGGCGCTCAGAATTGAGGGTTCGCTCAGCAAGGACGAGATCCTGGAGCTGTATCTCAACAAGATCTATCTGGGGCATCACGCCTATGGTATCGAGGCGGCGGCGCAGGTTTATTACGGCAAGCACATTGGTGAATTGACGCTGGCGCAAATGGCGACTATTGCGGCCATGCCGAAGGCGCCCTCCCGGCTCAATCCCATCAATAGTCCAGAGGACACGATGGACAGGCGTAATTATATCCTGGGTCGTATGCATCAGTTGGGTTATATCGAGCAGGATGCCTGGGAGCTGGCGGTTGCCGAGCCGAACGATGCCGATCTGCACAAGGTCAAGGCCGAAGTGAGTGCAGCTTATGTGACGGAAATGGTGCGACACGAACTGGTCAAGCGTTACGGTACCTCAGTTTACACTTCCGGATACCAGGTTATAACTACCCTGAATGTCGCCAGTCAGGCTGCTGCCAATGCGGCAGTGCATGAGGACTTGCTGGACTATAGCCGGCGTCATGGCTACCGGGGTGCGGAGGCACACTTTAATCTTGATGAACACGAAGCCGGTACCTGGTCGACCTTACTGAAGGATTACCCGATTTTCGGGGGGTTGCAGGCTGGACTGGTGATTGGTCTTGATGAACGGACGGCGGAAATATTGACTGCAGAGCAGTCGACGCTACAAATCGGCTGGAAAGGTCTGTCCTGGGCGCGCCCCTATCTCGGCGTGAACCGGCTTGGCAAATCGCCAAAGAAGGCAGCTGATTTTCTGAAGGTCGGTGATGTTGTGCGGCTCAGGCTGCAGGATGATGGCAGCTGGATGCTGGAACAATTACCACGTGTCGAGGGTGCGCTGATATCGTTGCGTCCTGCCGACGGTGCATTGCAGGCGCTGGTGGGCGGGTTTGATTTCAGGCGCAGCAAGTTCAACCGGGCAACGCAGGCAAAACGTCAGCCCGGTTCAAGTTTCAAGCCGGTGATTTATTCAGCCGCACTGGAGAAAGGTTTCACCCCGGCCAGTATGATCAATGATGCCCCGGTGGTGTTTGATGATCCCAAGCTTGAGTCGACCTGGCGTCCCGAGAATTACAGCGGTGAGTTTTTTGGTCCCACACGCCTGCGCGAGGCGTTGTACCGATCGCGTAACCTGGTTTCGATTCGTATTCTGCGAGCCATTGGTGCCAGCTATGCGGCCGAATATGCAGAACGCTTCGGATTTGTCGCTGCGGATTTGCCAAAAGACCTGACGCTGGCACTGGGCAGTGCCACGGTTACGCCCATGCAAATGGCCAGGGCCTACACGGTGTTGGCCAACGGTGGCTATCTGGTCAAACCCTATTTTATTAGCGCTGTTTACGATGCGGCTGGCAAGGAGATCTTTACTGCAAATCCGGCAATTGCCTGTCCACAATGTCCACCCGTAATAGAGTCCATTAACACGCTGGAAGAAGAGCCCGTCAAGCTCGCGCCACAGGTGTTAACTCCTCAAAATGTCTGGTTGATGACTTCCATGATGCGTGATGTTATTCAGCGCGGTACCGGTCGCAAGGCGCGCGTACTGGGTCGTGCTGACCTGGCAGGCAAGACCGGCACCACCAATGACCAGAAGGACGCATGGTTCTCCGGGTTCAATCATGCACTGGTTACTACGGCGTGGGTTGGTTTTGACAAGCTCGAACCACTGGGGCGCGGAGAAACCGGCGGGCGTGCTGCCTTGCCGATGTGGATAGACTATATGGCGGTGGCGCTAAAAGGCATCCGGGAGCAGAAGCTGGAGCCGCCGGAAGGGCTGGTGACGGTGCGCATAGATCCGGCTACCGGTCTGCTCGCGGGCAGTGGCCAGGCGGATGCCATCTTTGAGACTTTCCGGGAAGCCAATGTACCCAGTATGAGCAGTGATTCACTTGCAACAGGCGGTGCGGCGGGTACTGCTGAAACTGCCGATGACCAGTTGTTCTAGAATGTTGTTACCACGGCCATAAAAGGCGTAAGTCTGTTACAGCTACTTGAGGTCGGCGCGCACACTGTCAATGGATGTCTGAAAGCCGCTGCGCTCGGTGTCATCAAGTGGCAGCTGCACGACTTTTTCTATACCGTTGCGACCGAGAATTGCCGGTACGCCAGCAGTTATATCGGTCTGTCCATACTCCCCATCGAGGTTGCAGACACAGGGAAGGATGCGTCGCCGGTCGTGGCAGATGGCATCCACCATGGTGGCGACGGCCGCCGCCGGTGCGATATAGGCACTGCTGACCTGTCGCAGTGCCAGTACTTCGGCGCCACCGTGCCGGGTGCGTTCATTGATGCGTGCAATAGCGGCATCGTCGAGAAAGGCGCTGGCCGGTGCTCCGTTGATGGTGCTGAAACGCGTCAGGGGAACCATGGCGTCACCATGACCGCCGATGACCAGCGGATGAATATCCTTGGCAGACAGCCCTGTTTCCTCGGCCATGAAAGTTGCCATGCGCGAGGCATCCAGTATGCCAGCCTGGCCAAAGACACGGCCGCGCTCCCAGCCGGTGCGTTTCCACGCGTGCCAGGTGAGAACATCGACCGGGTTGGTGACCAGCAGCAATAGTGAGTCCGGCGCATATTTGAGTACTTCGTCAACCAGGCTGTTGATGACTGCCAGGTTGATATCGAGTACGTCGCTGCGTGACATGCCGGGTTTGCGCGGCGATCCGGCGGTAATGACAATCAGCCCGGAGTCTTTCAGCAAGGCCGGGTCGGTGCCGCCGGTAACGCGTGTGTCAGAACCAAAGTAGGATGCTGACTGGCTTATATCGAGCGCGGCGCCTGCTGCTGCTCCTTCCCTGATATCCAGTAACACGACTTCGCTGCACATTTCCTGCTGGGCAATGATGCAGGCAGCTGTTTCACCCACACGACCGGCGCCGATAATGCTGATTTTTTTCATACTTTTGTCCTTGAAGGGCTGCTGGCGACTAATAGTCCCATAGATGGGGTGTCTGCACAAAGTAACCGTTTTGTCAGCGAACAATTTTCAATATTCTTGAGGGTTCGGGTTCTCCATCCGGATACTGGTCATTCAGCAGTCGCAACTGTTCTTCAGGATAGTCGTTGATGGGCGAGCGTTGTGCCAGACCGGAGTAGGTCATACCGCTGGTGGCGCGAATAATATCCAGTTTCTTTTCGGTGGCGAGTTTCTTTTCCGCGGTGCCTAGAGAATGCAGGCTGCCTGCTGTTGCCAGGGTGTCTTCATCATAGGCCTTTTGCTTGTTGCGGTCGGCCGCTGTACCGGCAACGATATAGGCGCTGCCATTACGGTAGATAACCACGTAGCGCACGCGGCGTGTACCGAACGGAGTGCTGCCACTGGCGACCGCGGTATAGCCATTCAGTCCATTGGCAGTAAATTTCCTGCCATGCTGCAGGCTGTCGAGCTGCAACTGCTGTTTCATGAATTGCTGCGGCGACACGCCGCGTGGAATGTCGGCAACGGTCAGCTGAATCACGCCGTCTTTACTGGCAGGTGCAGCAATGACCCGGTCGGTCTGATTCTCTATGCGCCAGTCATCAGGGAAGGTCAGCGAGAAGTTCAGGCCCTTGTGGTAGAAACGGTTGTCCCTGACGATGCCTTCCTGTTCGCTG
>JAOUCV010000269.1 GCA_029859555.1 Gammaproteobacteria bacterium | reverse complement strand
ATTCAATAACAGTATGTTGACTCAGATGCTGATATTAAGCACTTTGCGAAAGTGCTTAATTAGCATCGCCGCACTGCGACTGGTTGAAGAATTGTGATGTTTCTGTGATATCTGCCTGATAAACTGGCGTAAATGCCAACCTCTAGCAAGCCTGCAGTAAGTTGCGCAGGTTGCACTGCTTGCAATCATGATAAAAAACATTCTCGTAATCGAGGATAATCCCGACATCGCCCACCTGGTGACTGTGAACCTGTGCAGCAAGCAGATGCACGTAGATCATGCTTCCGACGGTGAGGTCGGTCTGAAGATGGCGCTGACTGGACGATACCATCTACTGATACTGGACCTGATGTTACCGGAGATCGATGGCCTGGATATCTGCCGGACTCTGCGCAGGGAAAAGGTCTATACCCCGGTGTTGATGCTGACAGCGCGGACGTCCGAACTGGATCGCGTGCTCGGACTTGAAGTCGGCGCGGATGATTACCTGACAAAGCCGTTCAGCGTCCCGGAGATGGTGGCACGGGTGAATGCAATACTGCGCAGAACAGATCAGTATCAATCCTCACAGTCAAAACAGGAAAGCTCGCCACTTCAGTTTGGCGAATTACGTGTGGACCCGGATAAGCACCAGGTTCAACTAGGCAACAAAAATATTGAACTCACCTCAAAGGAGTTCGATCTGTTACTGCATTTTGCCAGTCATCCAGAGCGGGTCTTTACCCGCAGCCAGTTGTTAGACAGCGTGTGGGGTTATGGGCATGCCGGGTATGAACATACCGTAAACTCGCATATAAACCGTCTGCGCTCAAAGATCGAAGCAGACCCTGCAAAGCCGCAGTATGTGATTACTGTCTGGGGTGTCGGTTACAAGTTTACCGGCAATGAAGTCAGGGAGGGTGGCATCTGATGTTCAGGACCCTTTACAGCCGGTTGGCACTGACACTGTTCATGCTACTGTGCCTGGTCGGTCTCATCCTGATCCAGGTTATCGGACATTCGAGCACCTTGTACCAACAGGAAGTCGCGCAAAAACTCAATCGTGAACTGGCGGCACATATTGTCGAAGAACAATCGCTAATCCAGAACCGGGAGATCAACCGCCCGGCGCTGGACCTGCTGTTCCACCAGTTGATGGTGATCAATCCCAGTATCGAATTGTACCTGCTTGACGAGTCGGGCGCTGTGCTCGGCTATTCGGCACCTGAAGGGAAGGTCAAGCGTACTCGGATTGCACTGGAACCAGTCAGGGAATTTCTCGGCGATACTGCCAGATTTCCCTTGAAGGGCGATGACCCACGCAATCCTGACGGTCAGAAAGTGTTCTCCGCCGCACCCATTGCTGACCAGGAGGGCCTGCAGGGTTATTTGTATGTTGTGCTCGGTGGCGAACAGTATGACCACGTGGTTCAGATGCTCGGGAAAAGCTATATCCTGGATTCCGCGTTGGTAGTGTTGCTGGTCGCTTTGGCTGCGGCCTTAACGGGTGGCCTGGTGGTCTTTGCCTTGCAGACCCATCGCTTACGTTTACTGGGAAATGTGATGCGCCGCTACGCTGGTGAAGGTGAAGGTGGAGATGGGGATCTAGCCATTCGTTATCCAGAAAAAACGAGGGATGAAATAGATGTCCTTGGGAGGCAGTTCAACACTATGGCGAACAAGATCACTTCCCAAATCCATGAGCTTAGGCAGATGGATGATGTGCGCCGCGAGATGGTTGCAAACATCTCGCATGATCTACGCACACCCTTGACAACCATGCGTGGCTATCTTGAAACACTAATACTGAAGAATTCAGAATTGTCTGCGGAGGAACAGCATCAATACCTGCAAACGGCGCTCAGTCACAGTCAACGGCTGGGCCGGATGGTGGAGGAATTGTTTGAGCTGGCCCGGCTGGATTCCTGCGAGTCAGTGATATTTTCCGAGCCTTTCTCGATGTGTGAGTTAGTACAGGATGTGACCCAGAAATTTCAGCTACGTGCCCGGGAGAAATCGATACACCTCAAGGCTAGCCTGAATCCGGATGCCCCCCAGGTATACGGTGATATTGCCATGATGCAGAGGGTGCTGGAAAATCTGCTGGAAAACGGGCTGCGACATACGCCCGTAGGCGGCAGTATCGAGATCGGTGTCGATGTGGAATCGAGCAATGTTGTTGTACAGGTATCGGATACCGGTTGCGGCATTCCGGAAGAAGATGTTCTGCGGATTTTCGAGCGTTTTTATCAGAAAGACGTGAATCGCTCAGGTGATAGCGCCGGCCTGGGACTTGCCATTGTCAAGCGCATACTCGAACTGCATGGCAGCATCATCAATGTCACCAGTGAACTCGAAAAGGGGACGACCTTTTCGTTTCGGATGCCGTCAGGGCCCATTGTTATAAATTCGTGATATTTGCTGGATACCCCTGTGATGCTGCTTTGTGAGAATGAACTCTCGTTAATACAGAATGGAGAGTTCAGTTATGAAAGTATTCAAGAAATCTGCTATCGCCTGTCTGATTGGGGCTGCCATGCTGACAGCAGGCACTGTCTATGCCAAAGACCGTGACACCGGGCGTGGTACTGGTCCGGTTATCTTCGTCACTTCACAGGGGCTGTACTACGACTCAATTGTCGTTGCCGACCCATTACCAATGAAAGGCAGATTCCAGCAGTTGGTACCGGACATGAGCGGCCTTTCAACTGAATATGGGCCGGGTCAGCCGGGCCACCTCGGTGGCCGCTGGTGGGTTGATCTAAACGAAAATGAAATGATGGATCCGGAGGACCACTTCTTCCTCTGCCCGTTGCTTGGACCAGGTCGTGATCATCTGTAAGGCCTGACTACCGATCAAGGGGTGGTGACAACCGAAATATGCCCTAACTTGTCATCGCCCCTTTTTTCTGCAATTAGCGTTCGCTGAAGACGATACGGAAATGAATGTTTCGGGTCGATGGCTGCCGACGCGCTACGGCATTAAGCCTGGCCTGAGAGTGTACCGACCTGCCTGCGAACATCCGTTTATTGGTATCTGAGACGTTCAGGCTAATTTTATTTAGGATGCCTGCATCCTGCCCGGGCATGGCACTAATCGGTGAGTAGCAGTTTTCCGAACAGCCCGGCGTCGATCCAGCCGCGGTTTTTGTCTTCGCCGGGCGCAAACTCCGAACCGACGAAATTTTCGCGTTGCTCACTGCCATCGTTGTCGCAGTAGGCAACCATCAGGCCGATGATCTTGCCTTTGTGAAGTTTGACCGGGGTGTTGTCGTCAGTGTCATCCCGGTAAGTGTCAGGATACAGATCGATTGCGACTTCCCATATCAACCGGTCGCCATGCTGTTTCCAGGCGCTGTCCACGTGGCTCGAGTAGTTGTGCGGCTGCCGGTCGGTACCGACGTCGATGCTCTGGTTGTCAAGCGCTACGTGATAGGCAAAGGCGTTATGGTTGAACTGATGATCGCCACCTGAAAAGTTCTCGTCGACAAAGATCTCCAGCGCGTCATCGTTCCAGTACTGCACCAGCGGATCGCGGTGACCGTCGTACAGAACATCGTCTACAAACTCGGCAAGCATGTAAAGCTTGTTGCCGCTCCACACAACTTTGTACCGGCCCTGAAAATCGTCTGCTGTGTACTCGGGCCCAAGCCAGCGGTGAGTAAGATTCTGCCACTGGGACTTTTCCCAGATGCGCTCATCGGCGACGCCATCCACGGCGGGCGGGATGTCTGCCAGTGGCGCGGC
>JAOUCV010000024.1 GCA_029859555.1 Gammaproteobacteria bacterium | reverse complement strand
CTCGCCGGTGAGCTGGGTGACACGCCGATCCTGCCGGATGAGCCGTTTGTCGGGCGCATGGAGGGTGGCAGTGAGACCGCCGAGTGGGCGCTGGTGTGGTTACCGGAAGGTGGCGAGCCGGTTGCTGAAAGTTATGTCAACCTGATCCCTACCGTGCAGGGTGGTACGCATGTCAACGGTTTGCGCATGGGGCTCACCGAGGCGGTGCGCGAGTTTTGTGAGTTTCGCAATCTGCTGCCACGCGGTGTCAAGCTGAGTCCGGAAGATGTCTGGGACCGTTGCAGTTATATCCTTTCCGTTAAACTGGTGGATCCGCAGTTCAGCGGTCAGACAAAAGAACGTCTGTCATCGCGCGAGTGCGCCGCGTTTGTCTCCGGTGTGGTCAAGGATGCTTTCGGGCTGTGGCTGAATCATCACACCGAGATGGGCGAAAAGATTGCCTGGCTGGCCATTGAAAGTGCACAGTCACGCCAGCGTGCCGGTAAAAAAGTGGTGCGCAAGAAAGTAACCACGGGCCCGGCTTTGCCTGGCAAGCTGGCAGACTGTACCTCTACAGACAGTGAGCGCTGTGAACTGTTCCTGGTCGAAGGGGATTCGGCGGGTGGTTCTGCCAAGCAGGCGCGTGACCGCATCTTTCAGGCAATCATGCCGTTGCGCGGCAAGATTCTGAATACCTGGGAGGTGGATTCGTCGGAGGTGCTGGCCTCGCAGGAAGTCCATGATATTTCTGTTGCCATCGGTGTCGAACCGGGCTTGAACGACCTGCGCAAGTTGCGTTACGGCAAGATCTGCATTCTCGCAGATGCTGATTCTGACGGCGCGCATATTGCGACGCTGTTATGCGCGTTGTTCCTGCGGCACTTCCGTTCGCTGGTTGAGGCGGGCAATGTCTATGTGGCCATGCCGCCGCTATATCGAATTGATGCCG
The DNA here is from genome assembly GCA_029859555.1 of Gammaproteobacteria bacterium. Taxonomy (GTDB): domain Bacteria; phylum Pseudomonadota; class Gammaproteobacteria; order UBA9214; family UBA9214; genus UBA9214. The sequence goes on along the minus strand of JAOUCV010000024.1, from coordinate 11,856 downwards.
GCAAGGAAGTTTACTATGCCCTCGATGATAGCGAGAAGCAGGGTGTGCTTGACCGCATTGTCGCAGACAAGATCAAGGGCAAAGTGATGGTGCAGCGCTTTAAGGGGCTGGGTGAGATGAATCCGATGCAATTGCGCGAGACTACTATTGCACCGGAAACCCGCCGACTGGTGCAGCTGACCATCGACCCCGGTGATGACACCCACAAGGTGATGGATATGCTGCTGGCACGCAAGCGCGCTACTGACCGGCGTAGCTGGCTGGAAACCTGTGGTGATATGGCAGAGGCATAAACACTAATATCGCAGGTTTGGGTGTGTAGCACAGCCTGACCTGTATCTGATGCGGATATTTACTTATGGAAACAATCGATATTGATTACGAAGGCATTGAGCAGCTGCCTCTGAAAACATTTACCGAGAAGGCTTACCTGGACTATTCCATGTACGTCATTCTGGACCGGGCGTTGCCGCATATTGGTGACGGTCTCAAACCGGTGCAGCGGCGTATTGTCTACGCGATGTCGGAACTGGGTTTGCTGGCTGCGTCCAAGCACAAGAAGTCAGCGCGTACCGTTGGTGATGTACTCGGCAAGTTTCACCCGCATGGCGATAGCGCCTGCTATGAAGCGATGGTGCACCTGGCGCAATCCTTTACCTGCCGGTATCCGTTGATTGACGGGCAGGGCAACTGGGGTTCTGCCGATGATCCAAAATCCTTTGCCGCAATGCGTTACACCGAGGCGCGGCTTGCGCCGTATGCAGAGGTGTTGCTGGCAGAACTGGGGCAGGGCACGGTCGACTGGGCGCCTAATTTTGACGGCACTCTGGAAGAGCCGCTGTTGTTACCGGCACGCCTGCCAAATGTGTTGCTGAACGGCGCTACCGGTATTGCCGTGGGTATGGCAACGGACATCCCGCCACACAACCTCGATGAGGTTGCAAAGGCAGCGATACTGTTGCTGGACAAGCCAAAGAGTACTGTCGAGGAACTGTGCGAAATCGTTCAGGGCCCGGATTTTCCTACTGGTGCAGAAATTATCACGCCACGGGCGGAACTGATTGAAGCCTACAAGTCAGGGCATGGCAGCGTACGTATGCGCGCCTGCTATGAGAAGGAAAAAGACGAAATCATTATTACCGCGCTGCCGTACCAGACTTCCGGTGGCAAGGTGCTGGAACAGATTGCGGCGCAGATGCTGGCAAAGAAGCTGCCGATGGTCGAAGACCTGCGTGACGAGTCGGATCATGAGAACCCGACGCGGCTGGTAATTGTGCCTCGTTCCAACCGGGTGGATACCGAAGCGCTGATGCTGCACCTGTTTGCCAGTACCGGTCTGGAACGTACTGCGCGTATCAACCTCAACATGATCGGGCTGGATGGTAAGCCTAGAATCAAGGACTTGCGAGGTATTCTGAAGGAATGGCTTGAATTCAGGCTGGAGACAGTTCGGCTGCGCCTGGAATACCGTCTCGACAAGGTCAATCGCCGCCTGCATCTGCTCGATGGTTTGCTGATTGCCTTCCTTAATCTCGATGAAGTCATCCGTATCGTACGCACGGAGGACAAGCCCAGGCCGGTCCTTATCAAGCGTTTTGACCTGTCTGAAGTTCAGGCCGATTACATTCTTGATACCCGCCTGCGGCAGCTGGCACGTCTTGAGGAAATGAAGATCAAGGACGAACAGCAGGAGCTTGCCGGGGAACGTGATGGCTTGAAACAGACACTGTCATCGAAACAGCGTATGAAGACGCTGATCAAGAAAGAAATTCAGGAAGACGCCAGCAAGTACGGTGATGCACGACGTTCGCTGCTGGCTGATCGTGAGCCGGCGCAGGTACTGGATGAGACGGCTTTGATCCCGAGCGAGGCCGTGACCGTTGTGCTGTCAAAAAATGGCTGGGTCAGGGTGGCCAAGGGGCATGAGATCGATCCGGCTGACATGACCTACAAATCCGGCGACGAGTTTGCCATGGCTGCACGGGGTCGCAGTAATCAGCTGACCGTATTTATTGATTCCACCGGCAAGACCTATGCCTTGCCGACACACTCCCTGCCCAGTGCGAGGGGCCAGGGTGAACCGCTGAGTGGTCGGCTTAAACCCGCTGACGGTGCCCGCTTTGTAGGTGTCATGGCGGGCGATCCGGAGCAACTGTTTCTGCTGGCCAGTGATTCCGGCTACGGTTTTACCATCAAGCTCAGTGATATGTTCACCCGTAACAAGGCCGGAAAATCCACCTTGTCAGTGCCGAGGGGGGCAGGCGTGTTACCGCCTGTACCGGTACGCAGCCTGGAGGATGACTGGATAGTCGCGGTCTCAACAGAAGGCTACATGCTGGTGATACCGCTGGCCGAGTTACCGCAAATGTCACGTGGCAAGGGTAACAAGATTATCAATATTCCCTCGGCCAGGCTGAAAACCCGGGAAGAATATGTTGCCGCCATCCGTTGTATACAGGACGGTGAAAAACTGACGGTGTTTGCAGGCAAGAAACACAAGACCATGAAGGCCGCTGAGGTCGACGAGTTTGAAGGTGAACGTGGCCGGCGTGGCCGCAAACTGCCGCGTGGCTACCAGAAGGTCGACAGTATCAGGGTTGAGGAAAAGCCCTGATAGCCCTTACCCGTGTTGGCTGTACGGTTACAGAGAGTGTATTGGGCGGTAGCTTGCGCTGCTGGCGTTTCAGCTCTTCCAGTCTCGAAAGTACCTTGTTGGCACGCTCGACGCGGTCGCGCAGATAGCGATTGTCGGGTGCCAGTGACAGTGCCTCGGTCCATGTTCTTACTGCCTGCAGCACATTATCGGCGCGATATTGAGCGTCACCGCTGGCCATCAGTTTCTTCACGCGCACATCAATTGCCTGGTCGAGTTTATCCTGGACAGCCACTACCTCGCTGTCGGTGATTGCAGAAGGAGGCACTTGCATAACGGTTGCGCGAGTAAGCTGCAAGTCATCATTGTCGAGCGCCTGTTGTGCCTTGACTAGCAGTGTTGCAGTCTTTTTCCTGTCGTCAAGCTGTTCCTTTTTTCTGCTTTTTGCCTTCTTGATGCTGGCTTTTTTCTTCGCCAGTTTGGTTTCCTGCAAGGCAACCTGCTTGTGCGCATCCTCGGTGGCATGAATATGTGCAAGCATGGAATCAACTTCCGGCGTTGCGTTTAGCTGCTGTGAGAGTTGCAGGCAGGTTTTTGCCAGTGTTATCTGATTCTGGTCCAGGGCCTGTTGCCCGTGTTCCTGGAGGTTTTCTGCAAGCGATAGTGCTTCCTTGTTGTTGCGTTTATGTTCCCAGCGTTTTCCGAGGCTGGGTGCTTCAAGATTGGCCTGCTGCTGGTAAAGTTTTTGCTGGTTGAGTATGTAGTGTGCTCTTGCGATCAGCTGTTGCTGTTCATTGGTTTGCAGTTGCTTGACGCGTTCAGGCTCTATGGTGTTTCGCATTTCACGCAGTGAAATACTGTGCGGAACCTTTTGCAGCGCAGCGGACAGCACTTCTACCGCACCCAGCAGATCATTGCCAGACTCCAGTGCAAGCGCCTCTGCGTGGACCTGTTGTTCATAGGCGCGCTCATCGTTGCTGATTCTTGCCTGTATCGTGGCAGTATCCAGCGCTGCATGTTTGCTGGTCAGTTGCCGGGCGCGCGCATATTCGTGTTGCTGTAGCAGTTTGTCGAGGTCTTCCGGTTTGTCCTGTCCAAGACGAATCGTATCCATGCCGGAGCAGCCGGTTATCACCGGCAGCAGTAATATCAGCAGCAGTTGTATTAATTTACGCTTCACAATATTCATCTGTCCCGGAGCGGCAGATCTCGTCGAATTGCCGGTCAATGATTTCCTGGTGGTCTGCGGTCAGTCGGTCTACGAGGTAAGTATTCACTGGTTTGCTTATTCCCCTGAGCCGTATCGACTGATACTCGCCGGCAAGTACGCGATTCCTGATGTCGTCGCGTAAATACATTTCACGCGAAATAACGATCTGTTCGCCGTTGGTAATACCGCACAGGCGTGATGCCAGATTGACTGTATCGCCGACCACGGTATATTCCATACGATCACATGACCCCATGTTGCCTGCCAGCATCGTGCCGGTGTTGATTCCTATGCTCAAGTTGACAGGGCCCAGGCCCTGTTCCTGGCGTTGCAGGTTTTCCCTGGTAATCAGTTTCTGAATAAGCAATGCACAGCTGATCGCATGAAAGGCATGGTCATCATCGGGTTCCGGTGCGCCGAAAACCAGCATCACACCGTCTCCCATGTATTTGTCAACAATGCCGTGGTTGATTGAGCAGGCACAGGTGATCAGGGTAAAAAACCGGTTCAGCATGCTTACCAGTTCTTCCGGCCCGATCTGTTCTGAAATCTGTGTAAAACCTGTGATATCTGCAAACAGCACGGTTCCCTCGATGCGCTTTCCACTAAGACCGACGTCATCAAGATTTGACAGGATCTGCCTTGCTACGCCCGGTGATACATAACGTGACAATGCGCTCTTCACCTGTGATTTCTCGAGCATGCCCTCGGCCATTTCGTTGAAGGCCTGCATCAGCAATCCCAGTTCATCCTTGCGGCGTTCCTCGAATCTGAAGGTGTATTCTCCATTGCCAATTGCACGGCTTGCCTCGACCAGTTTGTCTATCGGCTGGGTAATGCGTCGACCAAGAGCGAAGGCCATGCCGATACTCAGGGCAATAATCAACAGCGTGGCACCGGATATCGCCTGTACTGCACGACGGGTTGACTGTTCCAGTCCGGATTCGCTGAAGCTCACCACGGCATGGCCGGCAACTACATTCTGGAAGACCACCGGTTCGATGAATGACACGACTGTTTGTCTGCGTAGTCCTGTTAATGGCTGCCACTTCCATGTCACCGACGTTTCCGGTTTCTGAATGACCTTGCCGATGAACTTGTTTGTCAGCAGGTTGTTTTCCTCGTGCAGTACACCGGCATTGCTGATGATGTCGCCATTCAGTGAAATGATGGCTGTGCCAAGCACGCTGCCATTGTTCACGAAGCTGCTGGTAGTGGCGTCCAGTGCCAGTTCGTCATCGGCAAGCAGTGGTTCCTTTGCTGACTTTGCCATCAACTGTACCAGCGTGTGTCCCTGTTCGCTGATCTGGCTGCGTAACTGTGCGGTTTGCTGCTGCACAATAATAATACCCAGCAGTAACATGCAGCTGACGACCAGTACGGTTATGAAAAACGACAGTTTGTATGCCAGCGGCGTACTCTGGGCCCTGCTGGCAAGTCTTTCCCAGATATCAGTTGCACGTGCCTGTAATCCTTTTTTATTGATACAGTCAGAGACCACAACCATGGAGAGGTCGCGCCTGATGGTGCCGGCAGCATTGCTATGGTTGTCAGGTGCAGGCCGGTTCAAAGGATATCTCCTCCATTTTTACGAATCGCCGCGTCGGCCTCGACTGTGTACAATAAGTGCCCGGTATTTTGCTCACATCTACAGGTAAGCCCATGACCCTGATACGCCCCTTTGCCGCCTTGCGTCCCGTTCCCGGACGTGCTGCCGATGTTATCGCCCCGCCATACGATGTGCTTAGCAGTGCCGAGGCCAGGGTGCGGGCCAGCGGACGTCCGTGGAGCTTCCTGCATATCTCCAGGCCCGAGATCGATCTTCCGGAAGACACTGATTCGCATGCGCCCGAGGTGTATGCCCGTGCTGCGACTAACCTGCAGGCGATGCTGGAGCAGGGCGTGCTGGCGCGTGACGAGAGTCCCTGTTACTACGTATACCGCATTATTATGGGCGAACACTGTCAGACCGGACTGGTTGTTGCCGCTTCTGTGGCTGCCTATGACAGCAACCGTATCCGCAAGCACGAATTTACCCGTCCCGACAAGGAAGATGACCGGGTTCAACAGATTGAATCCCTGCACGCGCAAACCGGTCCGGTGTTGCTGGCCTATGAATCGCAACAACAGGTAGACACCCTGCTGATGACCGCTGCTGAAGGTGTGGCAGATGTTGACCTGAAGGCGGATGACGGTGTTCGCCATCTGCTGTGGGTAGTGCGTGATGATGGCCTGATTGAGAAGATTACAACTGCCTTTGATGCCATGGATGCGCTCTATATTGCAGACGGCCATCACCGCTCTGCAGCTGCCTCCAGGGTAGCTGCCAGCCACCAGGGTGCTGCCGGGACGGATGCTTTTCTGGCCGTTGTGTTTCCGCACCGGCAGATGCAGATCTTTGACTACAATCGCGTGGTTCGTGACCTTGCCGGCATGACGCCGGAGACCTTGCTGGCACGTATAGCCGGGAGTTTCAGTGTTACCCCTGAAACTGCTGCTGTGCGCCCGGATAGCCCCGCTACCTTCGGAATGTATCTCGCCGGACAATGGTATCGCCTGGTGATCAGGGAAAACCTGATTCCGGATGATCCGGTCGGCCGGCTGGATGTCAGTCTGCTTGCTGACAAGCTGCTGGCGCCGTTGCTCGGAATTCAAGACCCGCGCCGTGATACCCGAATTGACTTTGTCGGGGGCATTCGTGGTCTTGGCGAACTTGAAAAGCGGGTCGATTGTGGTGACATGGCCGCTGCTTTTTCCATGTACCCAACCCGAATGGAAGACCTGATGGCGGTGGCGGATGCCGGTGAAGTGATGCCGCCAAAGTCCACCTGGTTTGAACCCAAACTGGCTGACGGACTGGTCTCGCTGGTTTTCGACTGAGCACAGCATGGCGTTCCGGTATACCGGCAGGCTTCGGTCCGCTACATTATTAAAATCTGTGTTGTTGCTGTATGGCATGCTGGTTAAATCCGCTCAGGCTGTTTCGCCTTCGAAGTTGTAGTCAATTGTTTTGCAGGGTTCCTGTACAAAGTTGCCCTGAATAAAGTCAAGCCCGACCTGCCAGAGGTGCGCAAGACTGCCGGCGTCATCGACACATTCGGCAATACACTGCATGCCTGATTCCCGTGCCATTTCGCTGATTTCCTTTATTTTTTTCTGGTGGTCCTTGTTGTTGCCGAGACCGCCGATCAAGGTGCCGTGGATTTTCAGAATATCCACGGGCAGGTGCTTCAGTAGTTGTGACTGCTCACTCTTCCCGAAGTGCTCCAGTGCGACCTTGCACTGAAGTTTATGAATTTCCTTTGTGAAGTTAATGGAGCCGCTCAGGTTATTGATAGCGTTTTGTTCGGATATTTCAAAAACAATACTGTCGCCGGAGAGATTGTTTTCTACCAGTTTCTCACTGATCCATCCGGGCAGGCTGGTATCTGAAAGTGTGTCGCTGGACAGTTTTATATAAAAAGATACGTCCTTGTTTTCAGCTCTCAGCTGGCCAAGTTGACTGAAAGCTGTATCAATAATCCAGCAATCGATTTCATGGCTCAGACCGTTTTTCCCGGCAATGGAAATAAATTGTCCGGGCAGAATGACTCGACCGGCGGTGTCGACAATACGAAGCAGCACTTCATAACGTTGCTGCATGTCACCCTTGAGACTGACAATTGGCTGATAGGCGAGATAAAAGCGTTCTTCGTCTATGGTTGCGCGTATTACCTTGTCCCATTGCTGTTCCAGTTCGCCGCTGCCTGACTGTTCACTAACGAGATGGCTGTGGGTATGAATCTGGTTACCGCCGGATGAGCGCGCAACCTCGCAGGCCATATCTGCGTAAGCGATCATGGCCTGTGCATCGCTGTCATGCTTTTCAATGCTGCAGATGCCAATGCTGCCGGTCATGGTAACTGCACGGCCATTTATTTCCGAAAGGTTCGCTGCGATGCCATGCAGCAGGGTTTCACCCAGTCCGAGGGTTTTTTCCTGATCGGTGTTGTAATGCAGGATGGCGAAGCTGCAATCACCAAGCCGGGACAGGCAGTCATTGTCGCCGCAGTTCGATTTCAGGATCTGTGCTATATCACGTAACGCCTGGTCGCTCGCCTCAATTCCTGTCTCGTCTCGAATCGCCTTGAAATTGTCCAGCGTTATATACAGCAGCGCACGATGTCCCTCGTCTGCTTGCGATCCGGTCATGCGTTCTTTCAGTAGCTGCAGGAAATACTGGCGGTTGGCAAGACCGGTAACCATGTCCTGTTGTGTCAGTGTCCTGATTTTCTTCTCCAGGGCCGCGTTTGATGAATTGACCCGGATTATAATTTGTGTGCAGGGTTCGCCATCCATGCTTGCCGGTGCAAGTTCCATACTGCTGTGAAAGATTTCACCAGCAGGGTTTACGAAATTTATTTCAAGCGTGTTGTCGTGATCCTTGTTGTCCAGATAATTTTTCAGGAACTCCCTGAAAGTGGCACGCTCGTTGTTGCTGATCATGTCGAGAATGGGTGTGCCCTCGACATCTTCTGCAGTCTCAATTGAAAACAGCTCCATGTAGGGTTGATTTGCGTAGACGTGCATGCCTTCATGAATGTAGGCGACGGCATCACCGGAATTTTCAATCAGGGCATGACAACGATTTTGACTCGCGCGCAGGTTGTCACTGCTGGTTTTTAACTGCTGTTGCAGCCGTATGCAGGTGGCTTCTTTCTCGAATGCCAGGTACAGGTGATCGGGCTGGTCGTAGGAAATAAGTGCCGCAAAGCCGGATATTCTTGCAGCGACAACCTTGTCCTCGGGGGCTTCATCGGCAATCACAATCATCGGCGCTGTCAGTCCATGTTTATCCAGCAGGGCCTGCACATCTTCCGGGGAAGCTAATGATTCCCCGCTGCCGCACAGAACGATATCCGGATGTTGTTCCTGCAAGGTGCTTTCGATTGCAGCGGTTTTTGCTCCATGGTTGAAATTTATGCTGTAGCCGGCATTACGCAGCGCATTAGCCAGGGATTCCGCATCGTTATTGCTTTCTTCGACGATGAGTACGTGTAAATTTTCTCCGTCTTTCACAGCTGACCCCGTTTCCTGAAAGGTGAATATTTTGCCCTGGGACTGATGCAGCTCAGACTCGGGCTCCGACTACAGGTTTTTCGGCAATTTTGGGGAAGACTGAAGCACTCCCTATATATTGAACCCGCTTGTAACAAAAACCCGCCGGGTATTTCCTGAAAGAGTTTTTCCTGATAGCATGCAAGTATCTGAAAACCAGTATATTTAGGTCCCCACGGCGGCCCTTGTGCTGCCCGGGATTCATTTCCGGAGACAACTATGCATGTAATAAATGTCAGACCCGAGGTCGCGGAGGATATCCGTGCCATTGACGTGGTTCATATCAGCGCGTTCGGAGGTGAAGCAGAGGCACAGCTGGTAAGCGCCTTGAGAGAATCAACGACTTACAACCGGGAGCTTTCTCTGGTGGCTGAGCTGGGTGGTCGTATCGTCGGGCATGCCTTGATGACGCGGGTGCCGATGCGCAAGGATGGAACCGAGAAGAATGTGCTGGCACTGGGGCCGATGTCGGTGGTGCCATCACAGAGTCACCGGGGTATCGGCTCGGAACTGATTAATGCCTGCGTCAACCTGGCGAAGGAAAAAGGTTATGGCACCATCGTGGTGATGGGGCATCCCGAATACTACAAGCGCTTTGGATTTGTACCGGCAAAAGACCTGCAGGTGAGCTGCAATTTACCGGCGCCGGAAGATGCGCTCACAGTGAGGGAGCTGGTTGATGGCAGCCTCGCCGGTGGCGGGCATGTTGAGTATCCGGAAGCCTTTATCAAGCTTTACTAGCGCCTGGGTAACAAGGCTTGCTGACTGCTGTGGCGAATGGCGGTTTTTCTTGCCGCTGTTTTAAACTGCTGTGAAGTGATACTGGGAAAAGCTGCCGGTGTTTTCCAGTTGTCGTGTCAGCGATACGGTATTTTTCTGATCACCATCCTGGATCGTTGCCATACTGCCGGTCTGGAAAGGCAGTGAGGGCAGCAGTAATGACGCTTCTACCTTGATGGCCTCGATTCCGGGTAACAGAATCCCCTGCATTTTATCACCGGTGTTGGCGCCTTCCTTGCGCCGATATGCCCAGATCGCCCTGGCACCCGGTGATAACAACTGCACGCCGAGTTCCAGTCCGCGTTGCTCGGTAAACTTCATGCGGCGAATGATGCCGAGTTGCCATTTTTGCGGATCGATATGGTCATCTTCAATCAGCGCAACCAGTTCACCTACCTTGGCGCGGGAAACTTCATCACTGTCCCACAACAAACAGTAACCGCCGGCGCTGATATCAGCTATTTTCCAGGATTCGATATGAACTGAAGCGGGTTCGGCGGCGGCATATGCACCCTTGAGAGGGCTGGCGCCCGGGGCAACCCGGGGTTTTAAACCCTGAGCGGAGGTCGTTTCAGTCCTGATGCTGGTGGTACCCTCAAATGTCGGGTCCTGCAGATAGTGTCTGTCCTGTATGTTGTCGGTGTTTCCCGGTTCTTCCGGGGAGGGGGCAAGTGCCAGCCGGTGAATGGTGCTCAGGCCAATGACCAGCTTCACCGGTGCATCCTGTGGATGACGTGCAAACTGGCGTTTTGGCATATCACCCCATGCCAGCATCAGCCGCTGCAGGGTATCGATATCACTTGCCTTGTTATCAGTGAGACTTTCACGTAGCTGCACGGACATGTTTTTGGTGTCGAGAATGCGTGTGTCTGCGGTATTGCCATTGCCGAGTGCGCTGTATGACGGAGGATTATCGGATTGCAGGTTGACGGAAAACAGGCCGTGTGTGTCTTCATCGCCGACGCGGTGCAGCTGGCTGGAATCAGCCCAGTTGATGAGCGTATTGTAAGCCAGCTGAATTTCACCCTGGCGCAGCCGGTAGGGGCAGGCCAGTGAGAGCAGCAAATTTTGCTTGTAGACGGTTTCAATGGTGCTTGGTACGGCTCCTTTCAGGGTGGTATCCGTTACCGGTTGCTGTGCCAGCTTGCTTGCATCGGCAACAGCGTAAAGACTGTTGATGGTTTTCCACAATCCTGCAGGATACTGGACGTAGATCCGGTAACTGGTCAGCAGTATTTCACTGAGGTAGCGTAATGCACGGTGCAGGGCGATTGTTAATTGCGGTATTTCAGTGGCGTTAGCGTTCAGATCCTCTGCCAGGATGCGGTAGCCGGTGGCCATCTTGTTGCAAAGTTCGAGTGCCTGCGTGGCATATAAAAGGTTATCGTCTTTTAAAGGTAGCTGTTTTCCAATGAATTTTTTCTTCAGCGCGTCGCTGAGACACATCACTGTCGCTGTGAACAGCTCAAGTGCCTGCTGTCGATCTTGTGCCGGTATGTCGAGGGCGTTGATTTGTTCCAGTGCGCCATCAACCAGATCCAGACTTTCCCCGGTGTTTATCAGGGGCAGGTCATTGAGCCATTTGGTGAGGGCTGCCGGTTCCGTGTGAAAGCTGAGGTTACCGGGTTTGTTCCTTTGCGGGAGTTGCAGATTCATATCCTATAAATCCTCCAGTCGCATTCGTATTAGTTAAGTGCTTGTCAGTATAAGCATCCGGCCGCGAGATGTCAGTGTTTATACCAGGGTTTTACCGGGCATTCCCGGTATTTCCTGTACCAGCCTGGGTGCCAGGTAGCCGGGCAGGGATGCCGCTATCTCGGTAATCAGTTGCCGTGCGGTTGTCAGGTCAACTTCAAAATGTGCAGCACCCTCTACCTTGTCCAGTTGATGCAAATAGTAGGGAAGTACGCCGGCTGCAAACAGTCGCTCGCTCAGCTTGATGAGTGTTGCGCTGTTATCATTGATGCCACGCAACAGTACTGACTGGTTCAGCAGGGTTACCCCGGCATGGCGCAGCCGGGTCATTGCCTCGCAGACACCGGTATCTATTTCATTCGGATGATTGCAGTGGATAATCATGACTGTTTTCAAATGTTGCGATGCCAGCCATGCCAGCAGGCCCGCATCAACCCGTTCCGGCAGTACCACGGGCAGGCGTGAATGAATGCGCAAGGTT
>JAOUCV010000023.1 GCA_029859555.1 Gammaproteobacteria bacterium | reverse complement strand
CCCTGAGTCTTTAACTGATATCGAGCTGCCTCAGCCTGTTGCAACCGGTCATGACCTGCTTGTTAAGGTCAAGGCGATTGCAGTTAATCCGGTGGATTACAAAATTCGCCAGAAAGTTTCTCCCGCTGCAGGAGAATACAAGGTGATTGGCTGGGATGCCGTGGGTGAGGTTGTCGCCACAGGCGAGCAGGCTGCGCAATTCAAGCCGGGTGACATGGTCTTTTACGCCGGTGATCTCAATCGCCAGGGCAGCAATGCCGAATACCAGCTGGTCGACGAACGTCTTGTCGGCAGCAAACCCAAAAGCCTGCCTGATGCTGAAGCCGCCGCACTGCCACTAACAGCAATCACCGCCTGGGAAATGCTGTTTGAACATTTTTCTATCAAGCAGCAACGCCCGGATGCAAAAGAGAAATCAGATGAAGTCATTCTGGTTATTGGTGCAGCAGGCGGGGTTGGCTCTATTTTGATTCAGATAGCCAAAGCTGTTACCGGCGCCACGATTATCGCCACCGCATCACGCGAAAGCTCGCAAGTCTGGGTGAAGAAGCTGGGGGCGAATCATGTTATTGATCATAGCAAACCGCTGCAACCGCAAATTGAGGATTTGGCTATCGGGCAGGTGACACATGTTGCCAGCCTGAATGGCACGGCATCCTACTTCGAAAGCTATACCGGGCTGCTGGCGCCTTTTGGCAAGATTGCCATGATCGATGACCCGGCCACGCCCCTGGATGTGATGAAGCTGAAGCCGAAGAGCCAGTCGCTGCACATAGAGTTCATGTTTGCACGCTCCATGTTCAACGCGACAGATATGGACGAGCAAGGCAAATTGCTGAATCGAGTATCAGACCTGGTTGATCAGGGCTATATCCAGACCACTTCAGGTAAAAACCTCGGCACCATCAATGCCGAAAACCTGAGAGCTGCTCACCAAGAGCTGGAGTCTGGTAAAGCTATCGGGAAGATTGTACTGGAAGGGTTTTAACGAACGCTGCTCAACATCATTACTGTTGCCCGCTTAAAGGAAACCGGCATGGCTAAATTAACTGTCGTCGCTGGCATCAAGGTCAAAGCAGATAGAAGCGAGCGGCTATCAGCCGCGCTGAACAGGGCTGCAGCAATTATGAGCTGTACCAGGACAATTTCAGGAAACTGAAATAGGCGAAAGGTTCAGGTACTCTGACCCCCTGAATATGATAACTCTCAGCGGGGCGCAATGATGCAATTACAGGGCGTGATCGATTCTGCGGTCAAGGAAGTCGGCAAGGTCCTTCTGGGCAAAGAGCCCCAGATCAGGCTGGCCTTGTGTTGCCTGGTAGCGCGGGGGCATTTGCTGATTGAAGATCTGCCCGGTATGGGCAAGACCACCCTGTCGCACGCACTGGCCGCTGTGCTGGGGCTGTCGTGGAAACGGGTGCAGTTCACCAGCGATTTGTTACCGGCAGATATACTCGGCATCTCGGTGTATGACGCCAGGGACGCCAGCTTCAGTTTTCATCCCGGCCCGATCTTTACCCAGTTATTGCTGGCAGATGAAATCAACCGCACCACACCGCGCACCCAGAGTGCGCTGCTGGAGGCCATGGCGGAAGGGCAGGTCACTGTAGAGGGAAAGACCCGGGCGCTGCCCCAGCCGTTTTTCGTCATCGCCACCCAGAACCCCGTTCACCAGTCCGGCACTTACCCGTTGCCCGAGTCACAGCTGGACCGGTTCCTGATGCGACTGGAGCTGGGTTATCCCCACCCTCGCGCCGAACGCGAGATGTTCGAGCGCCGCCACAGTGCCATCCGGGAAATAGATAACTTGCAACAGTGTATCAACGCGCAGCAACTGGAAGCGATTCGTGTTGCGGTCAGCAAGGTGCAGGCCTCAGACAGCCTGCTTGATTACCTGCAGCGCCTGGTTGCCTGTACGCGCCAGTCTCCCGAGTTTGAAGTTGGCCTGTCACCCCGTGGTGCGCTGGCGCTGCTGGACTGCGCCAGGACCTGGGCGGCGATGCACAACCGCGGGCATGTGGTGCCCGAAGACGTACAAATGGTGTTGCCGGCAGTGGCGTCTCATCGCCTGGTCCCCGGTGGAGAGTATGCCGGTGATGGCATGGCGCTGGTGGATTTATTACTGCGCAATGTGGACGTTATCGGGTCCTGACAGGTTGCTGGCATGGCTGATGCATTGGGCGTGACAACTGAGCAGGGCCTCAATCGGCGCCTGCGCGCCAGCTTCCGGCAGTGGATCAACCGGCGTATTCCGCCGGCCAGGGAAGTGACGCTGGACCAGCGGCGCATTTTCATCTTTCCCAGCAAGGCCGGATTCTTTTTCGGCTTTTGCCTGTTGGTCATGCTGGTGACCGCGATCAACTTCCAGAACAACCTGGGCTATGCGCTCACCTTTCTGCTGGCGATGCTGTTTATGGTGGCTATCCTGCATACCTTCGCCAATCTGTCCGGGCTGACTATCCGGGCATTGCGGGCACGCCCCGCGTTTCCGGGGCAGCAAACCGAGTTCGACCTGATGATTGAGCGGGGCAGGCAGCGCGATCACTTCGGCCTGCACCTGATGTGGCCTGGCAGCAGTGAAGCACTGGTCAACCTGGTCGACGAGGATACGGTGACTGTGCAACTTCATATGGCGGTCGACCAGCGCGGTTGGTACAGCCCCGGGCGGTTGCTGCTCGAGTCCAGCTACCCGCTGGGGCTGCTGCGTTGCTGGACCTGGGTCGATCTGGAGCTGCACGCGCTGGTTTATCCGCGCCCGCTGGCCTCGGCTGATCTTCCCGGCCTGGCAACCGATACGCCTGACGGGGCGGCTGTGACCGTGACAGGCAGCGATGATTTTTACGGTTTCCGCGATTACCACAAGGGAGATTCACCGCGGCACATCCACTGGAAGGGGGTGGCCAAGGGGCAGGGTGTACAGAGCAAGCAGTACACTGCCTACGCCGACCGCAGTGTGTGGCTGGACTGGGATATGTTTCCCGGTCTGGGCACCGAGCAGCGCCTCTCGCATCTGTGTTACTGGGCGCTGGAGTTTGAAAGCCGCAACCAGGAGTACGGTCTGCGCATGCCCGCTGTAGTGATTGAGCCGCACATGGGTGACAGGCACCGCGACCGGGTACTCAGGGAGCTGGCCTTGTACGGCATGGAAGGCCAGGCGTGAAACTCCAGCAACAGGTGCCGCGCAATGCCCTGGTGTGGATCATCATTTCGATGTTCGCCCTGGTTGCCCCCCATGCCTTGCGTTTGCCCCCCTGGGTATTACTGGTTTATGTGGTCGCTGTCATATGGCGTATTCTGGTTTACCGGGGTCGCTGGTCGTTCCCTGGTCGTAGTGTGAAGCTGATTTTGATCTTCAGCAGCTTTATCGGAGTCTATGTCAGCTATGGCACACTGGTCGGCCTTGAGCCAATGGTGGCGCTGTTGCTAACGGCTTTTGCATTCAAGTTGATCGAGTTGTCCCGGCGCAATGATGCCTATGTCCTG
Source organism: Gammaproteobacteria bacterium (assembly GCA_029859555.1). Classification (GTDB taxonomy): domain Bacteria; phylum Pseudomonadota; class Gammaproteobacteria; order UBA9214; family UBA9214; genus UBA9214. The sequence goes on along the minus strand of JAOUCV010000023.1, from coordinate 9,351 downwards.
CTGTTTCTCGGCTATTTCGTCTGCATTACCGAATTCCTGTTCAGCCAGGACCTGCTGATCACTCTGTACTCAATGTTGAATGTGGTTCTGGTAACCACTGCACTGGTCGCCCTGCACCAGCCCGGGGAGCATCAGTTCAATCGCGGTTCCATTCGACTGGCCGGCGTGATGCTGGCCCAGGCCCTGCCATTGATGGTGGTGATATTTTTTCTGTTTCCCCGCATTGATCCGCTGTGGACCGTACCGGTCAATAACCATATGGCAAAAACCGGCATGAGTGACTTCATGAAGCCCGGCGATGTTGCAAAACTCAGCCAGTCAGCAGACGTGGCGTTGCGGGTGAAGTTCGACGGCGACATTCCGCCCGTCTCGGCACTCTACTGGCGCGGCCTGGTGTTCAGCCGCATGCAGCAGGGGGCCTGGTCCGCCCTGGATTACTACGACGTACCCGTTAAACAGCAGCGCCCGCGGGAAATGCGCACGTCTGGCGATGCACTGGAATACACCGTCATCATGGAGCCAAGCTGGCAGAACTGGCTCTACGGTCTGCATTATGCGCGTGCCACTACACCGGGCGTGCGGCATACGGCCGACTACCGTTTATCTACCCTGTCGCCGCTGGAGACAGAGTATATGTACAGGGTTCGCAGCTGGACGCAGGCACAAGCGGAACCCGGGTTATCACAATGGCGGCGTGAGATTGAAACCCGCTTGCCGCCCGGGAGCAATCCCCGCACGCGGCAACTGGCGCAGGAAATGAAGGCGCTAACCGAAACTGATCAGCAGTTTATAGACGCGGTGCTCAACAAATTCAGCACCCAGGACTATGTCTATACGCTACAACCGGGGAGCTTGTCTGAATTGCATGCGATGGACGAGTTCCTGTTCGAGTCGCGACGCGGCTTTTGCGAGCATTATGCTTCCGCCTTTACTGTGATGATGCGCGCTGCAGGCGTGCCCGCCCGGGTTGTTGCCGGTTACCTGGGCGGTGAGATCAATCCTGTCAACAGGACCGTGATAGTGCACCAGTTCGATGCCCATGCATGGGCCGAGGTATGGCTGCAGGGGCAGGGCTGGGTCCGTGTGGATCCTACGGCGGCGGTTTCCCCCGAGCGTATTGAATGGGGACTGGAAGCGGCGATGCAGGCGGAGGGCAGTTTTCTGTCCGAGGCGCCACTGTCGGCCCTGCGTTACCGCAACATTCCCTTTTTGAACCTGCTGCGCCTGCGCTACGATGCACTGACCTACCGCTGGCAGAGCTGGATTGTCGGTTTTAACAGCGAGCGGCAGTTAAACCTGTTGCGTGATATCTTTGGCGAAATCAATACCCGGGTTATCGCCACCGTATTGCTCGGTAGCTGGGTGCTGGTATTGGTGCCGGTGTCCATCTCCCTGTTCCGCAAGCGCGCTACGCGGCAGGTGAGCCGGCCGGACAGGTTTTATCTGAAGTTCTGTGAGCGCCTTGCGAGGCTGGGCCTGGTGCGCAGCGCCGGGGAAACACCCGGCCAGTTCTTTCTCCGGGCGGAAGCTGCGTTACCGGCATACGCAGGACAGATGCGGGATATCACAAGCCTGTACAATCAGCTGGCCTACGCAGGCACTGCGGACGGCGAGGGTGCTGATGCCAGCACACTGGATACATTCAGCCGCGCCGTCAAGCGTTTCAGGCCGAGCCGGTAAGACATGGCAGGCTGAAGTCAGCAGGGATTTTACGCGCGGCGGAGTTTAAATACTCTGATTCCCTGAACCTGGCAGCTGCTGCAGGCAATCCAGTGCTGCATTCTTGTAACAGTGGGCAAGCGTCGGGTAGTTGTAGACAGTGTTGGCCAGCACGTCGACGCCAGCGCCGCAGTTCATCGCCATCTGGCCGATATGGACCAGTTCGCTGGCGGATTCACCGATGATATGAACGCCCAGCAATGCCCGGCTGTTGCGGTCAACCAGTAATTTCATAAAGCCGCGTTCCTCACCAATGATCTGGCCACGAGCGGTTTGTGAGAAGCGGGCACTGCCGACCACGTAGTCGATACCCTGTTGTTGCAGTTCACGTTCGGTGTTACCCACATAGGAAAGTTCCGGAATGGTATAGATGGCCATGGGTAGCTGACCGGCCGCTGCAGCATGGTCCCGGTCGAAGGCATGGTTTACCGCCAGGCGGCCCTGTTCCATGGCCGTGGACGCGAGCGACGGCCGACCCGCCAGATCGCCGATGATGTAGACATGCTCCCGGCTCGTCTGATGGTGTTCATTGATCCGTACCCAGCCCTGGTCATCAGCATCGATTCCGGCGGCGTCCAGCTCGAGGCCATCGTAATTCGGTACGCGGCCGAGGGCGTACAGTGCCACATCGGTTTCCAGATTAACGCCGGCGTCGGTTTCCAGCAGCACCCGTTCACCCTGCCGTTCGATTTGTTTGATGCGGGTCTGCATGTGCAGTTGTACACCCATATCGAGCAGATCCTGTTCCAGTGTCTGCTGTATATCTTCATCGAGATAGGCGAGCAAATGCTCATGGGAATCCACCAGGCTGACGGCTACCCCCAGCGGTGCGAAGATGGTAGCAAACTCACAGGCAATCACTCCGCCACCGATGATTGTCATCCGTTGGGGCAGATGACGCATCTGCAGGATTGATGTGGAATCCAGCACCCGTTCCTTGTCGAACGGCACGTTCTCCGGTCGCCGCGGGCGTGAGCCGGTGGCCAGCACAATCACCGCGGCGCTGAGTTGCAGCGCTTCGCCATGACTGTTGCACAGCTTGAGCGTGTGGGCATCAATAAAACCGGCCTCGCCGGGCAACAGGGTTACACCGTGACTCATAAGCTGGTTCAGTAACAGGCGCTCATGGCGATCGATGACTGCCTGCTTGCGGGCAACGGCCTCGCTGAGAAAACCGCTGTGCAGCTGGTCGCGAATCTGCCCGGCATCACGCATACCCCGGGACGAAAATCGGGACGCCAGGTAAGCAGCTTCCCGCAACGCCTTGCTGGGAATGGTGCCGGTCTGCAGGCTGACACCGCCGAGATAGGGTTTGCGTTCAATAAGTCCGACCTGCTTCCCCAGGCTGGCGGCGTGCAGTGCGGCGCTCTGGCCGCCAGGGCCGGAGCCGATGACCAGCAGATCGTAGTTATATTCAGTCATATGCAGACTCTGTTACAGGTGGATAGAATTTAAGCAGCCGGGATGTCAGGGACAACAGGTTCTTTTTACCATCAGCGGGTCTGCTTGCAGAGGTTGTTTACCAGCTTAATCGTGGCCTGTCCCGAATGGCACTTACTTCAGAACCCTGCCACGGAAATACACGGAACCGTTTCCGCTCAGACAATTTATTTTTCCGTGTGCTTCAGTGGCCAATTGTACTTCATATATTTATGAAACTGCTTAAGTAAGTGCCATTCTGGTCTGTCCCTGTTTTTTTAACGCATAGTCCGTGCCCTGCACAACTGTTATATTGCTTTGGGCCGTTTATCTACTGGAGAAATCAGCATGAGCAGGCAATATGATTATGATCTGGTCGCTATCGGTGCCGGTAGCGGTGGCCTGTCAGTGGCCCAGCGCGCTGCACAGTATGGCGCAAAAACGGCCGTCATCGAAGCCGGCAAAATGGGTGGTACCTGCGTCAATGTCGGTTGTGTTCCCAAAAAGATCATGTGGTTCGGCGCGCAACTGGCGTATGCACTGCGTGACGCCAGAGATTACGGCTTTGCTGTGGAAAACAGGGGCTTTGACTGGTCTGCGCTGGTGCACAAGCGTGAAGCCTATATTGCCAGTATCAACAACTGGTATCACACCTACCTGTCGGACTCGAATATCGATGAGATCACCGGCCACGCAAGGTTTATTGATGCGCATACCCTGGAAGCGAATGGCAAGACACTGACCGCGGAGCGCATTGTTGTCGCTACCGGTACGCGCCCGGTTGTGCCTGATATTCCCGGTGCAGGGCTGGGTATCACCTCCGACGGATTTTTTGCACTTGATCACCAGCCACAGCAGGTCGCCATCGTGGGGTCGGGCTATATCGCGGTCGAGCTCGCCGGCCTGCTCAACAGCCTGGGTTCGGACGTGATGATGTATTTACGCAAAGGCCATTTGTTGCGTGAGTTCGAGGCCATGTTGCGCGAGAGCCTGATGGAGATGATGCTGGAGGATGGCATTGATATTGTTCCGCGCACACAGGTAACCGAGGTGCGCCGCAACCCAGACGGAAAGCTGCAACTGGTCTGCGACAAGGGCCGGCTAACCGGTAACATCGATGAGTTAATCTGGGCGATTGGACGCGAACCGGATCACAGCGGCTTGCAGCCGGAAGCGGCGGGAATCCATATCGATGAGCGCGGTTATATTCCGGTTGATGATTTCCAGAACACCAACATAGCGCATATCCATGCTATTGGCGATGTAACCGGCAGGGCCCCGCTGACACCGGTGGCGATTGCCGCCGGTCGGCGCCTTGCAGACCGCTTGTATGATAACAAGCCGGATCGGCATCTCGACTATGCCAACATCCCCACCATCGTCTTCAGCCATCCACCCATTGGTACCGTGGGACTGACAGAGGACGAGGCACGTGCAGGTCATGGCGATTCGGTGAAGGTATACCAGACACGCTTTACGGCCATGTATAACGCGTTAACGGCACACGATATCAAGACAGCCATGAAACTTGTTGTTGTCGGCTCACAGGAAAAAGTCGTTGGCTGTCACATCATCGGTCCGGGCGCCGATGAAATGTTACAGGGTTTTGCGGTTGCGCTGAAAATGGGGGCGACCAAGAAAGATCTCGACGATACGGTAGCGCTGCATCCAACCAGTGCGGAAGAACTGGTTACCATGAAATAAGGACAAACCCGACGCAGCCGGCTCGGGAATAGCTGGCCGCCTGCACAGGTGGCGCGTGAGCGCGCTGCGCGGCAATCGCTGCCTCGCCAGAACTTTTCCGACTGCCACTCTTGCCGAACCATGATCTCCCGCTGACTGCGAAAAACAGTAATGGCTCGCGTACTTGTATTAATTGATTGATTAATTAATTAAAGTAAGCATTTAAGATAATAGCGACCCGGAACTGAATGCATGTCAGATGAGAGCCAATCGCAAAGACGCTGTGGAAACCCGTAAGTGCCTGCTGGATGCCGCCTGCGCTGTGTTTGCAGCAAGGGGGTTGAGGACGCCGGTACTGAAGCGCTGTTGTTCTGCGAGATCAACACTGTCAATCAATGCCTGCCAGTGAATTTCTTCAAGGACAGATGCCATTTTCTGCTTGGGCGTGAACGCTTGCCGAAACAGGCGGTCGAAGACCTGGCGCGACACATTACCCTGTTCTCGCCGGGTGGTTTATGCAGTCTGCGCAAAGCCATCGCGGCAGTTCGCAGCAAGGCAATATCCCGGGATTACAGCCATGTCACATCACATACAGGTCCGGGTTTAATGAGCGTGCAGGGACGTCGTCTCGGCATCGGCTTGACGTGCGTGTTGCTGCTGGCTGGTTGCATCACCGTACCCGAGCGGACCCCGGACGCGGTGCTATTGCCGGCGGATTTCTCCACCAGTGGTACGGTCCCCCTGCCCGGGCGATGGTGGGAAAATTTCGGGGATGCAACCCTGGACCGGTTGGTGGAGCAATCACTGGCAAATAATTTCAGCCTGCAGAGTGTCTGGGCACGTCTCGACCAGGCCGCAGCAGTGGAGCGTATTGCCCGTGCCGAGCTGTTTCCATCGTTAGATGCTGAGGCCAGTGCCGGGCGCAGCTGGGCGCACAATGACAGGGGTACTACCGGGAATAACTACACAGTAGGCGCGATGGCCAGCTATGAGCTCGATCTCTGGGGACGTATCGATTCCAGCAGCAAGGCAGCAATGCTGGACCGGCGTGCCAGTGAGGCACAGCTGACTGCCGCCGGCATCAGCCTGTCGGCAGAAGTGGCAAGCAGCTGGTACCAGCTGGTGGAGCAGTATGGCCAGCAGGCACTGGTAGCAAACCAGCTGGATACAAACAGCCGCGTGCTTGAGCTCATTACGCTGCGCTTTCGCCGTGGCAAGGTCGGCGCTACCGATGTGCTGCAACAGCGCCAGCTGGTGGAATCCAACCGGGGTGAGCTGGCGAACGTCAAGTCGCTCATCGGCGTATTCGAGCACCGGCTGGCTATCCTGCTGGGTACAACGCCGGACAGCCGTGCGGCAGCGCCGCAACAGCAACTCATCAGTCTGCCACCGCTGCCGGAGACCGGCATTCCGGCTGAACTGGTGCAGCGCCGGCCGGATCTCAGGCAGGGGCTTTACCAGCTGCAGGCCGCTGACCAGCGTACCGCGGCGGCGGTCGCGGAGCGCTTTCCGCGCATCAGTCTGATGGCGAATACCGATACCAGCTCCAGCGATGTGGATGAGCTGTTCGATAACTGGTTAAGTAATCTGACCGGCAACCTGGTGGCGCCGCTTGTCGATGGTGGCCGACGGCGTGCCGAGGTTGATCGTAGCCGCGCGGTGACGGAGCAGTCATTGAATGACTATCGGCAGCAGTTGCTCGAGGCGCTTGGCGAGGTCGAGGATGCACTGCTGAGTGAACAGCAACAGCGTGCATTTATCGAAAGTCTCGACAAGCAGCTGGCACTATCGAAACAGGTGATTAGCCGCGTTCGCGACAGCTACCTCTACGGCGTGGTTGACTATTTGCGTGTGCTGGACGTACTCATCACCAATCAGGACCTGGAGCGTAACAGGCTCACCGCACAACGCGAACTCATCGATGACCGTATTGCGCTGTGTCGCGCACTGGCAGGTGGCTGGACCCTGGAGCGCCCTGTCATGGCAGGCGAGTTGCCGACTACGAGGATTACACATGTCAATCCAGAATAATCTGCAGCACCCGCCATCATATCGTTCACGCTGGATCAAGAGGCTGGCGCCCGTGTTCGCGTTGCTGGTCGGTGTGCTTGTTGCGATTGCGTTGATGCAGTCCGGGCCCGGCGCGAAACGCGAAGCACTGCCACGCCAGGCGCGTCTGGTAGAGATTCAGCCGCTGGTAATGGGCGCTGCAGATACTGCTATCGATGCCATGGGAACCGTGGTGCCGGCGGAATCGGTGATGCTGCAACCCCAGGTTGACGGGGAAATCGTGTTTGTCAGTGACGAGCTGGAGCCTGGGGGTCTGCTGCGTGCCGGTGATGAACTGTTGCGTATTGATCCCCGCGACTATGAGCTTGCTGTGCTGCAGCGCGAAAGCGAGGTGGCGCAGGCACAGAGTACACTGCGACTTGAACAGGGGCAGCAGTCCATTGCCAGGCGCGAATTCGAGCTGCTTGGCGAGTCCATGCAGGCTGATGATCGCGACCTGGTACTGCGCAAGCCACAGATGGAAAGTGTGCGCGCCCAGCTTGCGCTTGCCAGGGCAAGCCTGGAAAAGGCCAGGCTCGATCTGCTGCGTAGCCATGTATACACACCCTTCAATGCCATTGTGGAGTCTGCGCAAGTGGATGTCGGTGCGCGTGTCACGACGGCGAATACACTGGCAACCCTTGTGGGCACTGATTCCTGCTGGCTGGAAGTAAGCGTAGCCGTCCGTGACCTGAAATGGATCAGCATCCCGCGCGGTGACGATGTGGTGGGCTCAAGTGTGCGCATCACCAACCGGGTTGCCTGGGGAGAGCAGGGCTGGCGCGAGGGCCGTGTAATCCGCCTCGCCGGCGATATCGAAAAGGAAGGCCGCATGGCGCGCCTGATCGTTGAAGTGGACGATCCGTTTACACTGAAGCCGGAAAACACTGGCAAGCCGGTGCTGCTCATGAACAGCTATGTCAGTGTTGAAATCGAGGGTCGCCAGCTTGATCAGGTTGCCAGCATTGCGCGCATGCATTTGCGCGATGGTGACCGGCTCTGGATTATGGGCGCCGATGATGCCCTTGAGATTCGTAAGGTCGACATCGTTTTCCGTGGTCGTGACCAGGTTCTCGTCGCTGGCGGTGTCAAGGCCGGAGAACGCCTGGTTGTTACCGACCTTGCTGCGCCGGTTGCCGGCATGCCGCTGCGCAGCAGGGCGAATGACACTGCCTCAGAGCCGGTCGGCACAGAGGCCGGCAACTGATGCCGGATCTGAAAGATACCGTGAATCCTGCGGCGCATGGCCCGATTGCCTGGATGGTGCACAATCGGGTTGCGCCGAATCTGCTGATGCTGGTACTGCTGATCGGTGGTCTGTTCATGGCCGGTCAGATCAACAAGGAGGTGTTCCCCGATTTCGCGCTCGATGAGGTGCGTGTCAGTGTTGCTTATCCCGGTGCGAGCCCCGAAGAGGTCGAGCAGGGCATCGTGCTGGCCGTGGAAGAGGCCATCAATGGCGTCGAGGGTGTCGATGAAATTCGTTCCACTGCCAGTGAAGGCAGCGCGCTGGTGATCGCCGAACTGGTGGAGGGTGCCGATGTGCAAAAGGCCAACCAGGAGATCAAGCAGGAGATCGACCGTATCACCACGTTCCCGGATGATGCTGAAGAGCCGGAGGTAAATCTCGCCATGCATCGGCGGCTGGTGCAGGCGGTGGTGTTATACGGTGCCGTCAATGAATGGGTATTGCGCGAACTGGCCGAGCAATTGCGTGACCGGCTGTTGCAACAGCCGGGGATTACCCAGGTCGAGCTGATAGCTGCCCGTGACTATGAGATACGGGTGGAAGTCAGTCGTGAAGTATTGCGCCGCTACGGGCTGACACTGGAACGCATTGCCGGGATCATCGATAACGCCGCCGTAGAGATACCCGGCGGCAGTATCAAGACCAGCGCTGGCGAGATTTTGCTACGGGTCAAGCAGCGACGCGACTGGGCGGAGGGCTTCGGCGAGATTCCTGTTATTACTTCGCGTGACGGCACCGTTATCAGGCTACGCGACATCGCGCAGGTGCGCGACGTCTTCGAGGATGTCGACCGGGTGCGCAGTTTTGATGGTCAGCCCGCCATGAGCCTTGAGGTGTACCGGGTAGGAGAACAGACGCCGCTGGGTATTGCCGGCGATGTCCGCCAGACGCTGGATGCGTTCGAGGCGGAGCTGCCGCCCGATGTCCACAGTGCCGTTAATATCGATCAGAGCAGGATCTACCAGCAGCGACTGGAATTGTTGACGCGCAATGGTCTCATCGGTCTGACGCTGGTGCTGGTGATGCTCGGGATCTTCCTGGAAATCAAACTCGCCTTCTGGGTGACCATGGGTATTCCAACCGCCTTTCTCGGTGCCATCCTGTTCCTGCCCGGGCTGGGGGTGTCCATCAATATGGTCTCTATGTTCGCATTTATCATCGCGCTGGGTATCGTGGTGGATGATGCCATTATCGCCGGCGAGAATATCTATGAATACCGTCAGCGCGGTATG
>JAOUCV010000268.1 GCA_029859555.1 Gammaproteobacteria bacterium | reverse complement strand
GCTGCCGCAGATCGATATTGGCGGACAGGAACGACTGCTGGCTGCGCGCGCATTGATTATCGGTGCCGGCGGGCTTGGCTCGCCGGCAGCCATGTATCTTGCGGCGGCCGGGGTTGGACACATCGTGATTACAGACCCGGACAGTGTTGAGCTGTCGAACCTGCAACGTCAACTGCTTCATCACGATGGCGACATTGGCCGCAACAAGGCGGACTCGGCAGCAGACTCACTGAAACAGGTGAATCCCGGAATCCGGGTGTCACCGGTTGCCGCCGCACTGCAGGGTGATGCACTGCATGAGGAAGTCGGGCGCGCCGATATCGTGCTCGACTGCAGCGATAATTTCGCCACCCGCTTTGCCGTCAACCATGCCTGCGTAATACAGCGAACCCCGCTGGTATCCGGCGCTGCCATTCGCATGGAGGGGCAGCTTGCAGTATTCGACTCAAGACGTAAAAACAGTCCCTGTTACCACTGCCTCTACAAGGAAGGCGAAGAAGCCGACCAGACCTGCAGCGACAATGGCGTACTTTCTCCGATTGTCGGCATTATCGGTTCATTGCAGGCACTGGAAGCCATCAAGCTCATTGCCGCAGTCGGTGAAACCCTCGCAGGCCGACTGCTGGTCTTTGATGGTTTTACGCACGAGTGGCGCACACTGATATTAAAAAAAGACCCTGCCTGCAGCGTCTGCAGCGGTAAAGGTTCAGGCTGACTGCATAACGGCAAAACCCAGCCCGCGTAACACCTGTTCAAAACCGTCCAAAGCCGGATCCAGCAATACCGCAGTTTCGGAGAATTCCCGCCTGACCGGATACTCTTTTCGCAGGCGGTCAAAAAAGGCTGGCTGCGCATCAGCAGGCAAGGCAAGCATGCTACGCAGACGCGCATCATCAGCGCATATGTCATAGCAGGCCGACACAGTGCGGTGCAGCAGCGCTGCAAATGACAGGTTCTCTGTCTCTGCGATCTCGATCACCGCAGCCGCCGGCAGGCTGTCTGCCGCGCGCCATTGTCCGGCCTGCCCGAAAAACTCACAGGCCGCCCGGTAAATCATTTCCGTACCGCGCAGTTTGCCATCGAGGCTGTAGCCGGCAATATGCGGCGTTCCGATACATACCCTTTCGAGCAGCTGCGTGTTGATGGCCGGCTCACCTTCCCAGACATCCAGCACCACCGACAGGTCAGCGCGTTCCCCCAGCAGCCTGTTGAGCGCGTCGTTATCTGTAACCGCACCGCGCGAGGTATTGATAAACAACGCATCCGTTGGCAGCTTTCGCAGTACCGCGGCATCTACAAGATGATGAGTCGGGTGCAGACCATCACGGGTGTATGGCACATGCACGGTAATAACATCTGCCTGCAGCACTTCATCCAGTGACACAAAATCATCATGCCCACCCTGCGCCTGCAGCGGCGGATCATTGACCACACTGCGCATACCCAGTGCGGCAAGCCGGCTGCGTACCCGAGAGCCGACATTGCCACAACCGATGATGCCAACAGTTTTCTGCTTCAGCTCGAAACCCTTGCGCTGCGCCATCAGCAGCAAGGCACTGACAACATATTCTGCAGCAGAGATGGCATTGCTACCCGGCGCCGTGGTAAAGCCGATCCCCTGCTGCTGCAGCCAGGCGCGGTCTACATGATCAAAACCGATGGTTGCCGAACCGACAAAACGAACTGCTGAATCCTGCAGCAGTGCCTGGTCAACAGACGTCACTGAACGTACCAGCAGGACGTCGGCATCATGCACCTGCCCGGGCTGCATGCCACGCCCGGGCAATAACGTCACCTCGCCCAGCGAAGCGAACGCCTCACTGACACAAGGAATGTTTTCATCGGCGATTATTTTCATGGGTCCGGAGAGTCCACATAGAATGTAGGAGCGGATCTTGTCCGCGATTGTTTTATATACACCGCAATCGCGGACAAGGTCCGCTGCTGCAAAAACATGTTGTCGTGTTTAAGCAGGATGGGTAAAGCGCAGCGTACCCGTCAGCTGTCCAGCAACTTCCTAAGCAACTCGTTGACCTGCTTTGGATTGGCCTTGCCCTGGGTGGCTTTCATAACCTGGCCGACAAAAAAGCCGAACAGTTTTTCCTGGCCGCCACGGTACTGCCCGATTTGCTTCGGGTTATTGTCCAGCACTTCCCTGATAATGCCTTCGATGGCAGACGAATCCGATATCTGTTTCAGACCCTGTTGCTCGATAATTTCGTCGGCACTACCCTCACCCTTCCACATCGCCTCAAATACCTGCTTGGCAATCTTGCCGGAAATGGTGCCGTCTTCAATGCGCTGCAACATAACACCCAGGGCAGCCGCGGTGACCGGACTGGCATTGATATCAGCGTCACTCTTGTTGAGTGCGCCGGACAACTCGCCCATGACCCAGTTGGCGCTTGGCTTGCCGAGACCACCCGAGGCCTCCACCACCGCCTCAAAATAATCCGCCAGTTCACGCGAGGCCGTCAACACAGCGGCATCATAGTCTGACAAGCCGTGTTCGCTGACAAAACGGGCCTTCCTGGCATCCGGCAGTTCCGGCAAGGTACTCCTGACGGCTTCGATAAATTCATCATCGAGATCAACCGGTAACAGGTCCGGGTCCGGAAAATAACGATAGTCGTTGGCTTCTTCCTTGGACCGCATCGGACGGGTTTCGTGCTTGTCCGGGTCAAACAGGCGCGTTTCCTGTACTACCGTGCCTCCGGATTCAATCAGCATAATCTGGCGTTCCACTTCCAGGTTGATCGCCTGTTCAACAAAGCGGAAGGAGTTAATGTTCTTGATCTCGGCACGGGTGCCGAATTCCTGCTGGCCGAGCGGCCGCACTGACACATTGGCATCACAGCGAAACGAACCTTCCTGCATGTTGCCGTCACTGATGTCCAGGTAACGCACCAGTGAATGAATCTTGCGCATATAGGCGACCGCTTCCTTTGCCGAACGTAATTCCGGTTCAGAAACAATTTCCAGTAACGGCGTACCGGCACGGTTCAGATCAATACCGGTCATCCCCTGAAAACTTTCATGCAGTGACTTGCCGGCATCCTCTTCCAGGTGTGCGCGGGTAATACCGATGCGCTTGCTGCCACCGTCTTCCAGATCAATATCCAGAAAACCATCGTGAACAATCGGCAGTGCCAGCTGACTGATCTGGTAGCCCTTGGGCAGGTCCGGATAGAAATAGTTTTTACGGTCAAACACCGAGCGCCTCGCCACCGTGGAGTGCGTTGCCAGCCCGAACTTGGCGGCCATGCGTACCACTTCTGCATTTAGCACCGGCAACACACCAGGCAGGCCAAGATCAACCGCACAAGCCTGCGTATTGGGTTCCGCACCGTAAGTAGTTGACGCCGCCGAGAATATCTTGCTGCGGGTAGCGAGCTGCGTATGGATTTCCAGCCCGATGACAGTTTCCCATTCCATGATCAAAATCCCTGCGGCGAATGCGTGTGCCAGTCAGTGGCCTGCTGTAACTGGTGCCCGACATTCAGCAGACGTGCTTCTTCAAAATAGTTACCTACCACATGCAAGCCAACCGGCAGGCCCCCGGAGAACCCGGCAGGAATCGACATCGCCGGCAAACCGGCAAGGTTCACTGCAATCGTGTAGGTATCGGAAAGATACATGCTGACCGGGTCATCGGCCTTCTCGCCGAGCCTGAAGGCCACCGACGGTGCCGTCGGACCCATGATGACATCCACCTGCCCGAAGGCGCTGAGAAAATCATCGCGAATCAAACGCCGCACTTTTT
>JAOUCV010000267.1 GCA_029859555.1 Gammaproteobacteria bacterium | reverse complement strand
GGCCGGCCTGCAGGGGTCCGGCAAGACCACCAGTACCGGCAAGCTGGCGCGTATGCTCAGGGAGCGCCACAAGAAAAACGTGCTGGTGGCCAGTTGTGACATTTATCGACCTGCAGCTATTGAGCAGTTGAAAACGCTGGCGGGTGAGGTCGAGGCAGAATTCTTTCCCAGTAGCACGGACCAGGATCCGGTCAAAATCGCCACTGCTGCGATTGACCATGCGCGCAAACAGCACATGGATGTAGTGATTATCGATACCGCCGGTCGTTTGCACATTGATGACGAGATGATGTCTGAAATTCGTCGCTTGCATGAGGCTGTGCAGCCGGTAGAGACGCTGTTTGTGGTTGACAGTATGACTGGCCAGGATGCGGCAAATACCGCGCGTACCTTTAACGATGTGTTGCCGCTGACGGGTGTCATCCTTACCAAGACGGACGGTGACTCACGTGGCGGTGCCGCCCTGTCAATTCGGGCTATTACCGGCAAGCCGATCAAGTTTATCGGTGTTGGTGAGAAGACGGCAGCGCTGGAACCGTTTCACCCGGACCGGATTGCCTCGCGCATCCTGGGTATGGGCGATGTGCTTAGCCTGGTGGAGGAGGCCGAGCAGAAGGTCGATAAGGAGCAGGTCGCTAAACTTGCCAGCAAGATATCAAAAGGCAAGGGTTTTGATATGAATGATTTTAGTGATCAGCTCGACCAGATGCTGAATATGGGCGGGCTGGCCGGCATGATGGACAAGTTGCCCGGTATGGGAAACATGCCCAAGAATGCCATGATGGATGACAAGCAGGTGCACCTGATGAAGGCCATCATTAACTCCATGACGCAGCATGAGCGCAGTTTCCCGGCCGTTATCAAGGGTTCGCGCCGGCGCCGCATAGCGGCGGGTTCCGGTACCCAGGTGCAGGATGTCAACCGCTTGTTAAAGCAGCACCTGCAAATGCAGAAGATGATGAAGAAGATGTCCAAGGGCGGTATGGGCAAGATGATGCGCGGCATGAACGGCCTGAAGGGCATGGGCGGGCAGGGCTTTCCGTTCTAACGGGAGATTTTACTGCAGGCGAAAAAAAACGGTAACCAGGGTTACCGTTTAATAACTGCGCTAATTTGGTTAAATCACAATCGTTATACTAGCTTGTTGTGTTATTGCTAACCGCCGATGCGCAAAGCTGTTGTTATTGTTGCTGTGCAATGAGCTGTTGTTCTTGTGTACGCAGGTAAAACTCCTCCACCGAAATTATTCTATTTCTTCTTCTGTGCTCGCTAGTTAATAAAGCAATCGCCGTGCCATTTCAAAAAATAGTCATTATTATAATAAGTTAAAAGTTATTCCAGGTATTCGGTCAGGGGACGCGCCAGATGTTTGTAAGAGATACCGACTATCCTGGCGGTCCGGCAAAAGCTGTAAGGTATGCAATAAGTCTATATATGTCAGTAGTCTATGCGTTATCAGCGGGTTGATTACAGGGTTGTAACAAATGTCGACAATGTTGTCGGGGCAAGATAGACCGTCAAGCGGGGCACATTTCGTCGTGTTTAATTGTCTGCAAGCCCTTCACATTTGCATGGAATCACGTAAAATTGCGCGGTTTTCCAAGGTAGCTGCCGGGTACATTCCAGGCGGCACATTTTTTAGCACAGTAACTATCAGGATACAGACTCTTATGGTGACGATCAGAATGTCACGCGGTGGCGCCAAGAAGCGCCCCTTCTACCACATCGTGGTAACCGACAGCCGTAATCGCAGAGACGGTCGATATATCGAACGTATCGGTTTTTTTAACCCGGTTGCAACCGGCGCTGAAGAACGCCTTCGCCTCGATGCCGAACGTGCTGATCACTGGACAGCCCTGGGCGCACAGCTATCGCCGCGCGTTGCCCGGTTGTTGAAGGATCAGAAGGACCAGAAGACGCAATAATTTTTACCTGCTGTTCGTCGGCAGGTGCGGGAGTGAAACGTGGACGCCGGTGAACAGTCGCAAGACCGGTTGCTGATCATGGGACGTCTGGCAGCACCTTATGGTGTAAAGGGCTGGTTACGCGTTACCTCATACACGGAAGTGCCGGAGAGCCTGCTCGAATATTCGCCCTGGTATCTCCGTCGCCGGGGCGACTGGCAGGCAACAGAGATTGTTTCCGGACGTGCGCATGGCAAGGGTCTGGTGGTGCAGCTCAAGGGGTGTGCCGACCGGGATGAAGCTGCCGCCCTGACAGGTACTGAAATAGGTATCTACCGAAGTCAGTTGCCGGAAGCAGATGCGGACGAGTTTTACTGGAGTGACCTTATCGGTATGCAGGTCATCACGCAGGATGCCCGGACACTTGGCCAGCTGGACCATTTGTTCGAGACTGGCGCCAATGATGTGATGGTCGTCAAGGGAACCCGGGAATACCTGGTTCCCTATATAAAAGGACAGGTGGTGCAGTCTGTTGATCAGGAAGCCGGTGTGATTACGGTTGACTGGGACCCTGACTTTTAGCGATATGGCACGATGCGGATAGATGTTATAACCCTGTTCCCGGAGATGGTCAGGGAGTGTGCCAGCCACGGCATTCAGGGGCGCGCCATTGATCGTGGCCTGCTGCAGTTACAGACCTGGAATCCGCGGGACTACACCGAGGATAAACACCGTGGCGTCGACGACCGGCCTTACGGTGGCGGCCCCGGCATGGTGATGCAGGTACAGCCCTTGCGGGCAGCCGTACGGGCAGCCAGGCAAGCAGATGCATCGGCGCCGGTGATTTACCTGTCGCCACAGGGCCAGCGGTTTGACCAGGGCAAGGCGCAGCAACTGGCAGGCCTGGAACGCATGATTTTGGTGTCCGGACGCTATGAAGGGGTCGATGAGCGCTTTATCGACCTGGAAGTGGACCAAGAGCTGTCGGCGGGTGATTACGTCCTCAGCGGCGGTGAATTGCCGGCATTGATGGTGATGGATGCGGTGACGCGCCTGTTACCCGGTGCGCTGGGTGATGCGGATTCAGCACAGCAGGACTCCTTTATGGAGGGCCTGCTGGATTATCCGCACTACACACGGCCCGAGGAGATTGATGGCCTGCAGGTGCCCGCCGAGCTGATTGGCGGTAACCATGCGGACATCAGGCGCTGGCGCACCAGGCAGGCGCTTGGCAGGACCTGGCAGCGCCGCCCGGATTTGCTGGAATTGCTGCAACTGGATGAGCAACAGCAAGGTTTGTTAAACGAATTTATCAATGAATACGAGTCGGGTAATTGAGTGATCAATAGCCCTTTTTTGAACACAGAGGATCAGTCATGAGCAACATTATCGAACAGCTTGAACAGGAACAGATGAGAACGGACATTCCGGACTTCAGCCCCGGTGATACGGTCACCGTACAGGTGAAGGTCAAGGAAGGCAGCCGTGAACGTCTGCAGGCGTTTGAAGGCGTTGTTATTGCCAAGCGCAACCGTGGCGTGAATTCCGCCTTTACCGTTCGCAAGATTTCTCACGGCGAAGGTGTGGAGCGTGTTTTCCAGACGCACAGTACGGCAATCGGTTCTGTCAAGGTGAAGCGCAAGGGTGATGTACGTCGTGCCAAGCTTTACTACCTGCGTGAGCTGTCCGGCAGGTCCGCACGTATCAAGGAAAAGCTCTAGAAAATCCACGGCAGCAATATCGCCGCAAAACAGCGGGCATCCTCAACCGGGATGCCCGTTTTTTTATGGCCGTTAATTCAGCAACCGCTGGGCACAATCGCGGACAAGGTCCGCTCCTGCAGGTGTATCTATTGTCGCAGCAGCG
>JAOUCV010000266.1 GCA_029859555.1 Gammaproteobacteria bacterium | reverse complement strand
TAGTCGAGAGTTCGGATCAGCACGAATACGGTTATGCACAGGTACGAGCCCGTGGTCACTCACGTCTGCTGACAGATATCGAAGACCATACGACAGATGAGGGCTATGGCCTGCTGGATGTATGGATGAGTCATGGTGATCGTGTCGTTGAGCTGCCGGCCGGCTTCAAGATTGCAGCCAGCACCGAGAGTGCACCGATTGCTGCAATGGCCGACGATGAGCGCGGCTACTACGGTATTCAGTTTCACCCGGAAGTCACGCATACCCGCCAGGGTGAACGTATTCTCAACCGCTTTGTGATTGACCTGTGTGGCTGCGATACGCTGTGGACCGCTGATCATATTGTCAGCAGCAGTATTCGCGACATCCAGGCGCAGGTTGGCGATGGCAATGTCCTGCTGGGCCTGTCGGGTGGCGTTGATTCTTCGGTGGTCGCGGCCCTGCTGCACAAGGCGATCGGTGACCAGCTGGTATGCGTGTTTGTGGATAATGGCCTGTTGCGCTATCGGGAAGGTAACCAGGTGATGGCCACCTTTGCCGAGCACATGGGCGTACGTGTCATCCGCGTTGACGCAGAAGATCGTTTTCTGACTGCGCTGCACGGTGTTGATGAGCCGGAGCAGAAGCGCAAGATTATCGGCAACATGTTTATCGAGGTGTTCGAGGAACAGGCCGGTAAACTCAGTGGCGAGACCGAGTGGCTTGCGCAGGGCACGATTTACCCGGATGTGATCGAGTCGGCCGGCGCCAAGACCGGCAAGGCGCACCTGATCAAGTCGCACCACAATGTCGGTGGTTTGCCGGAGCATATGCGCATGCAGCTGTGCGAACCCTTGCGCGAATTGTTCAAGGACGAGGTGCGCAAGCTGGGCGTGGAGCTGGGTCTGCCTTACGACATGGTTTACCGCCATCCGTTTCCCGGTCCCGGGCTGGGAGTACGCATACTGGGCGAAGTGAAAAAGGAATACGCTGATACGCTGCGACTGGCGGACCATATTTTTATTGAAGAACTGCGCAATCACGAGCTGTATGACAAGGTAAGCCAGGCCTTCACGGTATTTCTGCCGGTGAAGTCGGTGGGCGTCACCGGTGACGGTCGCCGCTATTCGCACGTGGTCGCCTTGCGCGCTGTTGAAACTATCGATTTCATGACGGCCCGCTGGGCACACTTGCCCTACGAGTTTCTCGACCTGGTTTCCCGTCGTATTATCAACGAAGTCCCGGATATCTCCCGGGTAGCCTACGATATTTCCGGCAAGCCGCCAGCCACGATTGAGTGGGAATAACCCGGCCTGGACAAGATCTTTTCGCTATGATTGATGCAGACTGGATGCAGAGGGCGTTGACACTGGCAGGCCGTGCAGCAGCATCTGCTGAGGTACCGGTCGGCGCAGTGCTGGTTCAGGATGATAAGCTGGTAGCTGAAGGCTGCAATCGTCCGATTGCATCGCATGATCCAACGGCACATGCCGAGGTGATGGCATTGCGTGCTGCCGGTGAGTTACTCGGTAACTACCGCCTCGCTGGAACCACGCTGTATGTAACACTGGAACCCTGCCTGATGTGTGTCGGCGCCATCGTGCATGCCCGGGTTTCACGCCTGGTGTTTGGTGCCTTTGATCCGAAAAGCGGCGCGGTCACGAGCTGTCTGCAGGGTTTTGAGGCGCCGGGGCTGAATCACCGGGTTACCTCAACCGGTGGTGTGCTGGCCGAGGAGTGCGGCGAGCTGCTGAAAGCATTCTTTCGCAAGCGCCGTGAGTAGTACGTTGATATTAGCGGCGGTTTGGGTGAGTCTGAAGGACCTTGCCAGCCCGGCGCGCAAATTGTCTGGACGCTATATATGAACAGCTTGCTACTTGCTGCTTTTCTCCTGCTGCTCTCCGCTTTCCTGTCAGCTGCCGACAGTCCACCTGCCGGTGTTGACATGACGCTTGAGCAGGTCTCCGAGCATGTGTACTTTGTCCAGGGTGTCCCCGGTGTGGCCACCGACAATGCCGGTTTTATCTCCAATGCCGGCGTCATAGTGACCGGTGCCGGTGTGGTGGTCTTTGATGCGCTGGGTACACCGTCACTGTCGCAGCTGTTACTGGAGAAGATCCGACAGCTTACTGATGAACCGGTGGTGCGAGTGATTGTAAGCCACTACCATGCAGATCATATTTACGGACTGCAAGTGTTTGAGGATCTCGATGCTGAAATTCTTGCGCCGGCAGGTTCCGGGAAATACCTCGCCTCCGAGCACGCCATGGAGAGACTTGAGGATCGGCGTTTTACACTGGATCCCTGGGTCAATGACGCTACCCGGCTGGTCTATCCTGACCGATACCTGGGTGAAGGGCTGCAGTTTCATCTTGGCGATGTCGAGTTTGTGGTCACGGTGGTTGGCAATGCGCACTCTGATGGTGATCTTGTGCTGTTTGTCGAGCCAGACCGGGTGCTGTTTTCCGGCGATATCATTTTTGAGGGCCGGGTGCCGTTTCTCGGTGATTCCAATACCCGACACTGGGTGCAGATACTGGAGCGTATGGAAAAAGAGCAGCTGGTTGCGCTGGTTCCCGGGCATGGTGGTGTTGCGGAGAAACCCAATGAAGCGATCAGCCTGACGCGACGTTACCTGGTTTACCTGCGGGAAAAGATGGGGCGAGCCGTTGATGAATTTGTACCGTTCAGCGAGGTTTACGATGAAACCGACTGGACCGGCTTCGATCAGCTGCCGGCCTTTGAGGAGACCAACCGTCGTAATGCCTACCAGGTCTATCTTTCAATGGAGGCCGAAATGCTCGGCGCTCCGTAACAGCGGTGTTGCGTTAGCTGCTTGCTATAACGCCGGTGAGTCGAATTGCGGCAGCATGATAATGCCTTCCGGGTTGTCCGGCTGTTGCTCTGTCAGCCATACGAGGATGTCGTAATAGGTGCGAATGTTGTCAACGTAGCGCACCGGTTCGCGACCGCGGGCGTAGCCATGGCGGGTCTGCTTGTACCACTTCTTCTGGCTCAGTAACGGCAGGCTTTCCTTCACGTCTACCCAGCGATCAAAGTTACCCTTGTTTTTCTGTGTCAGGACGCGGGCATCCTCAAGGTGACCGTAGCCGACATTGTAGGCTGCGAGAGCCAGCCAGGTGCGGTCAGGTTCCGGTACACGTTCCGGTATACGCTGCAGCATTCTTGCAAGATAGCGTGCGCCGCCACGTATGCTTTGCTCGGGATCGTTGCGATCGGCGATGTCCATGTCCTTGGCTGCTGCCCTGGTGAGCATCATGATGCCGCGTACGCCGGTCGGTGAAACAGCATCCGGGTCCCAGTGCGATTCCTGGTAACCGATAGCCGCCAGCAGGCGCCAGTCCATAGCTATCTCTTCGGCGGCTTCCTTGAAGAAATTCTGGTATTGCGGCAAGCGTTGTTCGATGTGTGCCTGGTATCTGCGTGTGCCGACGTAGTCAAAGTCTTCAATATGCCCGTAGTAACGATCGATGAGTCGTTCCAGTGCGCCGTTTTCCTGTATCTCTTTGAAAAAAGAGCTGGCCGCATCATAGAGGCTGTTATCCTCACTCAGCGGAAAGGCCCATGCCAGTGATTCCGGTTCACTGATATCGAAGGCCGGTTTCAGTTCCGGGTAAATATGCCGGTTAACTGACAACTCATTGGAGTCGGCAATGGTGTACTCAATCAGTTGTTGCCAGACCAGGATCAGTAATTCATCACTCTCAAGATCCGGATTGGCGTGCCAGCTGAGATCGGGATACTGTTTTTGCATTTGCTCCAACTGCTCTTCATGACTGCTGCC
>JAOUCV010000265.1 GCA_029859555.1 Gammaproteobacteria bacterium | reverse complement strand
CCTTACTTTGTCAAAGCTGCATCCACTATATCCAGGGCAACTTCCTGCAGGAACCCAGCGAAGTCCTCGAGTACGATTTCTCGGGCGAGCTTGCCTAGGAGTCTGTCGGACTCCTAGTCGAGAACGTGTGAAATCAGGCCGTCAGCCAGCTTGGGTTCAAACCAGGTTGATTTCGGCGGCATGACCTCATTGGCATCCGCTACCGCCATCAACTGCTCCATACTGGTAGGGAACATGGAAAAGGCTACCGCCATTTCACCGCTATCAACACGTTTTTCCAGTTCGCCAAGCCCCCGAATGCCGCCAACAAAATCAATGCGCGGATCGGTGCGCGGATCGCTGATCCCCAGCAATGGTTCCAGGAGATTATCCGCAAGCAGACTGACGTCAAGGCGCGCAACCGGGTCTTCCGGCACCAGTTGCGGTTTTATCGTCAAACGACACCACTGACCCTGTAGGTACATACCAAACTCTCCCGGTTGCGATGGAGAAACCGCAACCGCTTCGGGTCTTACCTCAAAAGCAACTTTTAGCTTCTCCAGCAGCTCATCTGCGGTCATCCCGTTCAGATCCTTCACGACACGGTTGTAATCGAGAATTTTCATCTGCTTGTGCGGAAAGATAACAGACAGAAAATAACTGCTCATTGCATCCGGGCCACGATTTGCGCTCGCCGCCACACGCGAACCGGCCGCAGAGCGATGATGCCCGTCAGCAATGTAAATCGCTTCCATGGCGTCGAAGCCTGCAGTCAGTTTGTCGATCACTGCCGGGGCGTCGACTACCCAGAAGGTGTGCCCGATACCGTCATCGGCAGTCAGATCATATTCCGGTGGGGCCGAAGTTACCGAGGCGATCAACTGGTCGATGTCATCCTGCGATCTATAGGCCAGCAATACCGGGCCGGTCTGTGCATTCAGCGCCTCAATCTGCCGGACCCGGTCATCCTCTTTGGCTGGCCGGGTAAATTCATGTTTGCGAATACGATTAACGTCATATTCGGCTGCCGACGCTGCAGCCACCAGCCCGATCTGCTCATGGTCACCCATGGTCAGCCGGTAAACGTAGTAACAGGGTTTATCATCTCGCTTCAAAATACCTCCATCGATCATCTTCTGGAGGTTCTCCGCAGCCTTGGCGTATACCGACATAGCGTACGGATCAGTATCTTCGGGCAAATCGATCTCAGCCTTGGATATATGCAGGAAGCTAAACGGCCGGCCGTCAGCGCGCTGACGGGCCTCGGCGCTATTCAGTACATCGTAGGGCGGCGCGACGACGTCGTCGGCACGCTCGGGTACCGGCCTTAAACCGGCAAACGGGCGAATCAGGGGCATTATTCAGATCCTGGCCAAATCTCGGGAGGCGGTATTCTACCCGCCAGCGAAGCACTGCGCACGGACTATACTGAAATGGTCGTTATCCACTGGCAGGAGGATACCGCCATGATGGAAATGCTGCTGGATCCGGAAATTGACGAATACGGCCTCCTGAGGAACCCGGCCGACTGGAGCCCCGAGCTGGCCCAGGAACTGGCCCGGCGTGCCGGAGTCGGCCCGCTCACAGAGAGCCACTGGGCTTTTCTTATGTCACTACGCGAGTATTACCGGAAGTTCCATGCTCCACCGCCACCACACAAGGTCTGCCACGACCTGCATATGTCACACAGTTGCAGCCACGAACTGTTTGATCACTGCCTGTCTGCCTGGCGTATTGCGGGGTTACCTGACCCTGGTGAAGAAGCGAAATCGTATTTGGCCGCGGATTAGCCATGGATCGACAGGCCTTTTAGCCGCGTGAGTTTTGCAGCGCCGCGATACGTTCTTCCAGCGGTGGGTGAGACATGAACAGGCGCTTAATGCCGTCGGCTTTGCGCTCGGATATACCGAAAGCCGCAAGCTGATCCGGCAAGCTCGCCTGACCACTGGCCATCTGCAGGCGCTGTAATGCCGCGATCATCTTCTGTCGCCCCGCCAGATCCGCCCCGCCTTCATCTGCGCGGTACTCACGATGGCGCGAAAACCACATGACAATGGCGCTGGCCAGGATCCCCAAAACCACCTGGGCAATAATCGAAGTTATCCAGAACGCCGGCCCATGGCCGCGCTCGACTTTGAAAATAACGCGGTCCACGACATGGCCAATAACCCGCGAGAAAAATATTACGAACGTATTCACTACACCCTGTATCAGGGTCAACGTGACCATATCCCCGTTGGCGACATGGCTGACTTCATGACCCAGAACGGCCTCGACCTCGTCTCGCTTCATGTTACTTAACAGGCCGCTGCTCACCGCCACCAGCGCCTTGTTACGGCTCATCCCTGTGGCAAAAGCATTGGGAGCCGGCGAATCAAAGATAGCCACCTCCGGCATGCCGATACCGGCTGCCTGCGCCTGGTTGGAAACAATATTCACCAGCCAGGCTTCAGTTTCATTTCCCGGTTGATCAATCACTTGTGCGCCGGTCATGCGTTTCGCGGACCACTTGGACATGGCCAGCGAAATAAAAGCGCCACCCATACCAAACACTGCCGAAAAAATCAGTAGCGAACGCAAATCCAGATTAACACCCTGCTCATCCAGAATGCGATCTACACCCAGAAGACTGAGTGTGATACTCAGCACTACCAGAATGGCAATGTTGGTCGCAAGAAATAAAAATACACGCTTCATATGCTAACCAGCTCCTGTATTAAGCATCACCACTGTTATATGGCGCCCGGCAGGTTCGCTTTCAAGACCTATTCGGAGTTCAGGCTATCGACACGCTGCAGGCCGCGTGGCAACTTCTTGCCCTTGCGACCACGGTCACCGATATAGGTTTCCAGGTCGGACGTTTTCAAGGTCAAATGCCGCTTGCCGGCATGAAGCACGAGGCAACCAGCCTTGGGTACACTGGCCACCGCCACCATGAATTCCTCCCGGCTGGCAAGCTTCTTGGGATTCACGGCCTGTATCTTGATGCCCTTGCCACGGTTCAGTCGCGGCACTTCTGCAGTGGGTATCACCAACATCTGGCCCTGTAGATTTACTGCAGCGAGCTGATCGGTTTCCGGATCGGTTACCGCGGCGGGCGGTAACACCTCGGCATTTTTGGGTACTGACAAGAGAGACTTGCCGGCCTTGGTGCGCGCCGCCATATCGCCCAATCTTGCGACAAAACCGTAGCCGGCATCGCTCGCCAGCAGATACAAACTATCCGGGTCTCCCGCCATGACGCCAACAAAGCGCGCACCGTCCGGCGGATTGAAACGCCCGGTCAAAGGCTCACCCTGCCCTCGCGCTGACGGCAGACTGTGTGCAGCCAGGGTGTAGGCACGCCCGGTTGAATCCAGAAACACCACCTGCTGATTGGTGCGTCCCAGCGCTGCTGCACGGAAGCTGTCTCCCGCTTTGTAGCTCAGGCTGACGGGATCAATATCGTGGCCCTTGGCAGCACGTACCCAGCCTTTTTCAGAGAGCACAATGGTCACTGGCTCACTGGGTATCAGCGCAGTTTCATCAAGTGCCTGTGCTGCCTCGCGTTCTACCAGCAGGGAGCGCCGCTCGTCGCCGTAGGTTTCGGTATCAGTCTTGATTTCCTTCTTCACCAGCGTTTTCAAACGCTGCTTGGAAGACAATGTTTTCTGCAGCGAATCGCGTTCCTGACTGAGCTTGTCCTGCTCACCGCGAATTTTCATCTCCTCGAGCTTAGCCAGGTGACGAAGCTTCAGGTCAAGGATGGCATCGGCCTGCTGTTCACTGATTTTGAAACGCTTCATCAGTACCGGGCGGGGCTCGTCTTCGCGGCGGATT
>JAOUCV010000264.1 GCA_029859555.1 Gammaproteobacteria bacterium | reverse complement strand
AAAACGGGCGCCGAAGCGCCCGCCTTGTACTACCTTACTGTTTTATGTAGAAATTACTTGCCAGAACCCTGCGAACCCACAAATTCCGGGTACGCTTCCAGGCCACATTCAGACAAGTCGACGCCAGCATATTCCTCTTCCTCGCTGACGCGAATGCCAATGACCAACTTGATGATGCCCCAGGTAACCAGACTGGCAACGAAAGTCCAGGCAAAGATCACACCCAGTCCTGTCAACTGCGCAACAAGTGTTGCATCAGGGTTGGAGAGTACCACTGCAAGCAGGCCCCACATACCGACTACACCGTGGACGGAGATGGCACCAACCGGGTCGTCAAGCCTGACCTTGTCGAGTGTGATGATAGAGAACACCACGATCACACCACCGACTGCACCAATAAAAGTAGCCAGCAACGGTGTCGGAGTCAGCGGTTCAGCGGTTATCGCAACCAGACCAGCCAGGGCGCCGTTCAATGCCATGGTGAGATCAGTCTTGCCAAACAGCAAACGGGCAGCCAGCATCGCGGCAACCACACCACCGGCAGCAGCCATATTGGTATTAACAAATACCAGGGCTACAGCATTGGCCTCTTCCACATTCGAGATAACCAGTTCGGAGCCACCATTGAAGCCGAACCAGCCCATCCACAGGATGAAGGTACCCAGTGTTGCCAGCGGCATGTTACAACCCGGGATCGGGCTGATTGAGCCATCCGCACGATACTTGCCCTTACGAGCGCCTAGCAACAGCACACCGGCAAATGCCGCCGTCGCACCACACAGATGCACTACACCGGAACCGGCAAAGTCGAGGAAACCCAGCGCGTCAAGACCACCGCCGCCCCACTTCCAGTAACCCTGCAGCGGATAGATGAAACCGGTCATCACAACTGCAAACACCAGGAATGCCCACAGTTTCATGCGTTCGGCAACAGCACCGGAGACAATTGACATGGCAGTTGCGACAAACACAACCTGGAAGAAGAAGTCAGACAGACCGGAGTAGTAGGTATCACCGCCACTGGCAATCACTTCAGCCGCAGTGTTGTCACTGCTGCCAAGGATACTGCCAATACCAGGCCACCATGCATTCACGGCTTCAGCCGGATACATAATGCTGTAGCCATAGAGCATGTACATAATGCTGGCGACGGCAAACAGGGAGATATTTTTGGTCAGGATTTCGGCAGTGTTTTTCGCACGCACCATGCCGGCCTCGAGCATTGAAAAGCCCGCGGCCATCCACATTACAAGCACGCCGGACACCAGAAAGTAAAAGGTATCGAGTGCATAACTTAGTTCAGTAACTGCATCCACAATTTAATCCTCCGTCTGTCCGATCAGAGTGCTTCCGGACCGGTTTCACCGGTACGAATGCGCACTGTCTGTTCAAGGCTGGAGACGAAAATCTTGCCGTCGCCGATCTTGCCCGTGTTTGCAGCCCTGGAAATTGCTTCAATGACCTTGTCGACCATATCCGCAGCCACGGCTGCCTCGAGTTTTACCTTGGGCAGAAAATCAACTACATATTCCGCACCACGATAAAGTTCCGTATGACCTTTCTGACGTCCGAAGCCTTTTACCTCGGTGACTGTAATGCCTTGCACTCCAATCTCCGACAGGCTCTCACGAACATCATCCAGCTTGAACGGCTTGATGATTGCTGTAACCATTTTCATGAGTATTACTCCTTAACTATTAAGAAAGCCTGCCCCGCAGGGCAGGCATGGCGTTTTAACTAGAGGCTTTTGCCAACCGTGAAGACGACTGTTGAGTCACAAACATTGTTTCCAAAACAGTCACTGTCAGAAAGGTTGGTATCGATGTAAGAGAGGTCGAAATCCAGCTCCCACATGGACTTGGAGATGCCGATACTCCAGTCCTTGTAACTGTCCTCATCACTGGAAAAGAAGCCGTCATCCTTGATGGAACCATCATCAATGGTCTGGTAACCGAAGTGTGCGTTCAGGCTGATGTCATAAGGCAGCCCGTATGAGGCGCCCAGGTCATAGTAGAAAGCCGTACCGGTTTCGCCGAAGTAATCATCACTGTAGGAAACGGTGCCGCTCAGGGAGACCGGACCGAGGTCGCCGGACAGACCGCCATAGATTTCCCAGAACTCGGGATCTACACCACCGCCGAGGTTACCGCCGGGATAGTCGTAGTAAATAAAGCCCACGTCATAAGCAAAATTGTCATTAATATCGTTGGCAAAACCCGCGTAGTAGTCCAGTTCCAGGCTGCCTGCAAATTCCACATTGGAACCCCAGGTGCCGACGTAAAAACCACTTTCATGGGTGTAATCCAGGCCACCCTGTACAGCCGGGTCGCTGGTAGTCTGTGACCAGCCGCGAAAACGGTAATCAGTTGTCAGTGCAACGTTACCGCTAACTTCTGCCAGTGAAGGCAGTGAAACAGTGGCCAAGGCTGCTGCAATTAAGGTTTTCTTCATCATTTTCATTTCTCCAATTTAAAGTTTGTGGTTAAACACTGTGCAATGACCAACCACTTCCAGCCGTGATCAAGGGGAAATCACTAACCCAGTGGATAGCAGAAACCGTGCCACTGTTATATTTTCGATTTAAAACATATATTTATTGATTTTCTGCGGACATTTTTGCCAGGTTTGCTGCACTGTTTTTGTGCGTCGAAATGAACCTGCCGCATCTTTTTAGTGCGCCAAAATGGTGCTAGACGTGCGTTTGGGCAATCGCTATGGTTAAGCCATGCTGAATACTAAAATCATTGACGATCTGGCCCGCCAGATCAGCGAATCCATCCCCGCCGGGGTCAAGGGTATGCAGGAAGATGTACAGAAAAACATCCACACCCTGCTGCAGGGCACACTCGCAAAACTCGACCTGGTAACACGCGAGGAATTCGACGCCCAGTCACAGGTACTGGCGCGCACCCGAGAAAAGCTGCAACAACTGGAACAACTGCTTACCGAGCTGGAAGAAAAGAATAAATAAGATCTCGACCGCGATCTCTATAACCAGACGGCATCCCACAACGGGTAATCACCGATCCGTTTAACCAGTCCCGCTCGTAACGGGTTGGCCACGATATACCTGGCTAGACGCGCTACCTCTTCATCCCGGCGTAATGCATGATCATGGAAACCGCGCTGCCATACCTGTCGCCGCGCTCTTCGATGCATTTCGTTCAGCCGTTTTGCAGAATAGCTTTTTACAGCGCCAACGACTGATGACAACACCCGATCATTGGTTAGAGAAAACAACCAGTGAAAATGATCCGGCATCACAACAAATGCGAATGTATTCGTATCCCCGAATTCTGCCGACCGCTTCATTTCATACACTACGACACGGCCAGCATTTATGTCTCTGAATAGCGGCTGCCTCAGGTGAGTCACTGCTGTAACCAGATAGACATGCTCTTTTAAAGAAGTCCGGCCTTTACGCAAACTACGTCCATGATATTTATTTAACATGCGAGATTAATATCAAAATCGCGCTTGCGAAGCGCTCCTACAAGCACGCAAAATCCTGTAGGAGCGCTTCGCAAGCGCGATTCAATCTGAAATGCTCACGGCAACTGCCAGAATTTTCCTACATCTCTTAACATAAACCAGTAGCGCACACTGGAGACATGTACAGCTATTCTGCATTCTCAACCCATAGAGAAACTCACATGTCACTCGCAATCGTCCACAGTCGCGCCTGTGTCGGTATGGACGCCCCGCCCGTCACAGTGGAAGTGCATCTCTCCAACGGCCTGCCGGCGCTCTCGATTGTGGGACTACCGGAAACCGCGGTAAAAGAAAGCAAGGACCGGGTA
>JAOUCV010000263.1 GCA_029859555.1 Gammaproteobacteria bacterium | reverse complement strand
TGCGTAGTCAGCGCGTGCCAATCGGCAACAAAGAAGTAGCAGTCATATTCATACTGGAGTTTGACCCAGTTCTTCAGCACACCGTGGTAGTGCCCGAGGTGCAAGCGCCCGGTCGGACGCATACCGGACAGGACGCGGTTTTTGGATTCGCTGGTCAACTTCTTTTAACTCCTCATCAGGGAATACAGCACTGACTGGAAGGTGCCTGGCTGCATTCCGGCCACACCGGCAAACAAACTTAGAAAACTGTTCACAAATGGCCACATCACAATACCAAGCACACCGGTCATTAACAGGGCCACCAGTATAAAAAATCCAAACGGCTCAATGCGAGCGAACTGATACGCATAAGGCGACGGCAACAGCCCGGTCACTACACGGCCGCCATCCAGCGGCGGTAACGGCAGCAGATTGAGAACCATCAATATCGTGTTAATAAAGATACCGGCCACACCCATGAATAACAGGGGCGCCTTGATCCAGCTCTCCATGGGCAACCCGGTTGCAATGCGTGCCACCAGCGCCCAGGCAAGTGCCATCAGCAGGTTGGATATCGGGCCGGCTGCCGCTACCCATGCCATATCCTGCTTCGGTCGCTTGAAATTTCGCCAGTCGACCGGCACCGGTTTGGCCCAGCCAAACACAAAACCGCCCGGCAACAACAACATCAGGCCGGGCACCAGAATGGTACCCACCGGGTCGATATGCTTGAAAGGGTTCAGGGTCAGACGCCCCTGCATTTCTGCAGTTTTGTCACCGAACCGGCGCGCCACCCAACCATGTGCAGTTTCATGAACGGTAATGGCCAGCAGTACCGGCATTAACCACGCCGATATCTTTTGTACCAGGCTAACTTCTAACATGGTGCCAGTATACCTGCTCGCGGAACGATAATCCGGCAGCTACTCAAGGTCATCTGTTGCACCCCTGCCCTTACGAACAACGCATGGCACCGAATCAGTAAGGTCAACAATGGTTGTAGGCTCGACACCGCAATGCCCCCCGTCCACCACCAGGTCAAGCTGGTGCTCCAGCTTTTCACGAATATCGTGAGCATCGGTTTCCGGGTAGTCATTCCCGGGCATGATCAAGGTGGTACTCATTACCGGCTGATCGTACTCCGCTAGCAGGTGTTCAAGAATGAGGTTATCCGTCACCCGGATACCAATGGTTTTCTGCTTCGGATGCTGCAAGCGGCGCGGCACAATAGCCGTGGCTCGCAGGATAAAGGTATAGGGACCGGGTGTATGTGCCTTCAACAGTCGGTAGGCACTGTTATCCACGCGTGCATAGGTCGCAATCTCGGACAGATCACGGCACATCAGGGTGAAATTGTGTTTTTTGTCCAGGTCGCGAATCCGCCTGACACGCTCAACGGCGCTTTTGTCATCGAGATGGCAGATGATAGCGTAGCTGGAGTCGGTGGGGACTGCCGCGATGCCACCATCACGAATAATATCCACCGCATGTCGTATCAGGCGGGCTTGCGGATTATCGGGATGAATTTCGAAAAACTGACTCATGCTACATGAGGCCAGCCATCGGCTTCCCAGATCGGTGTACAGCCATTTGGCAATGGCCGCAGGCGCCCCAGGTTTACCCACGGCTTTTCCGGCCCGTGATAATCGGAACCGGCAGATGCAAACAGCTTGTGCTCTCTGGATAGCGCCGCCATGTGCAGCGTTTCATCACGTGAATGACTGCCGGAAACAACCTCCAGACCAACGCCCCCGGCCTCCCGGAACTCCGCGATCAGGCGCGCCAGCTTGGTGCGCGTCAGCCCGTAACGGGCCGGGTGGGCGATCACCGGCAATCCGCCTGCCTCAATGATCCAGCCCAGTGCTTCGTTCATCGGTGCCCATTGACCACGCACATAGCCGGGTTTCCCCTTGACCAGGTAGCGCTTGAAGACATCACGCAGCGACGCAGCATGTCCGTGTTCGTGCAGAAAATGCGCAAAGTGGGTACGGCTGAGTATCCGCCCGCGACGATAAGCGGCAGCCCCTGCCAGCGCGCCCGGAATACCCGCCTTTTCCAGCTTGTGGGCAATTTCTTCGGCGCGACGGTCACGAAACGCCAGCAGCCCCCGGAGCCCGCCCAGCAAAATTTGACTCTCAGGGTCCACATTCAGGCCAAGCACATGGATAGTCATGTTTTTCCAGACGACGGACACTTCAACACCGGCAAGCAGGCGTATGTCCTCGGCGGCCGCGGCACGCCCCGCTTCGGCATAACCGTCAAGGGTGTCGTGGTCGGTCAGCGCCAGCACATCGACCCCGGCGGTAACCGCACGGCTAACCAGCTCAGTTGGCGTCAGGGTGCCATCCGAGGCTGTCGAGTGGCTGTGTAAATCGTAGCAAGACATCATTTCCATTGTACCGGAGCAGCCAGCGGCATGCTGCCCCTGCGCCCTGCTGCGGATTCCGGTACCATGGCGCGCCATGAACTTACCAGATCCCAATGCCAGCAGTTTTCGCGAAGGCCTCGCAGAGCCGCTTGAGGAATTACGTGAGGCCTGGGAAATAACCGGCGAATCCGGCCAGCCGGGCGAAACCACGCCGGCCTTGCTGGTTGAAACGTTCCAGCAGCTCTATGAGGCCATGCAGCGTACCGAAGCCAGCATTCTGGCCAACATGGATACCGAGCCCTCCGGAAACCTGGCCACCCCGAGTGATGTCAGCGAGTTGGGTGAATACGCCCTGGAGATGTTCGAGCAAGCCTGCCACTGGGCCAAACACCTCAAACTGCCGGATGTTTTTGAACGATTGCAGGCATTTACCATTTCCATGGCGCTCTGGGTTGCCGGCCATGACGGGCAGCTGCTGACCCTGGAACCGGTCGTCGATGCGCTGGCTGAGGCCGCCAACAGTACCGGAGAGTCTGAAGAATTATTCAGCTTGTATGAGGCCATGACGGAAATTATGACCGCCACGTCACCGATGATTGCCAGAGACCTGGAAACCGTCAACCCGGGCCGACCGTGGCGACTGCTGAACCTTAATCGTGCAATTGTAGCCACGCGCACCCACCAGCCCGATATCATGGAGGAGGCATTCAGCACTCTGGCCGAGCAGCTGCCGAATGACGCGCCGGGATTTTTTACACAGGGCATGGAACAAATGGACTTGCTAAACTACCCGCCGCAGGTCCGCGAAGTGATGGACCGTTATTATAGAAAATGGAACGTAAACCGCTCGTTACACTGAAACGAATTTATAAGGCTGCCGAAGAGATACCATGAAGTTTCTTTACGACTTCTTTCCAATACTGCTGTTTTTTGTCAGCTACAAGATGTACGACATCTATGTGGCGACCGGTGTAGCTATCGCTGCAGCAGCCGTGCAGACCGGTGCCTTCTGGCTGAAACACCGGCGCTTTGAAAATATGCACCTGGTAACCTTTGGCCTGCTGGCAGTCTTTGGTGGCCTGACCATTTTTCTGCGTGACCCGACCTTTATCAAGTGGAAACCGACAGTGATCAACTGGCTGTTTGCCGCTACCTTCCTGGGCAGCCACTGGGTCGGCGACAAGCCACTGGTAGAACGCATGATGAGTCATGCTATACAGACTGAACGCCCGGTATGGGTCAGACTGAGCTGGATGTGGATCGTGTTCTTCATCGGTATTGGTTGCCTCAACCTGTATGTCGCCTTCAACTACTCTGAAGAAGCCTGGGTCAACTTCAAACTGTTTGGCATGCTCGGCATTACCTTTGCCTTTGTGATCGGCCAGGCTTTCTACCTCAGCCGGTATATCGAAGATCATAAGGAACCCGAAGAGGAGTCGTGATGCTGTACGCCT
>JAOUCV010000262.1 GCA_029859555.1 Gammaproteobacteria bacterium | reverse complement strand
ACGGCGATTGTACCGCAAGGCGAAACGCCGATAACCGTTGAAGACGGTGATGTGATGGTGTTCATGAACTACCGCTCGGATCGTGCGCGGCAGATCACGCGCCCGTTTATAGAGAAAGACTTCGACGGCTTTGAGCGCGAGTCAAAGCCAAAACTGGGCTGCTTTGTAAGCCTGACCGAGTACAAGGCGGATTTTGATGTGTCGATTGCCTATCCGGCAGAGCGCCTGAAAAACGTATTCGGTGAATATGTTGCCGCAAACGGCTTGCGACAGCTGCGTCTCGCCGAGACCGAGAAGTATGCCCATGTAACCTTCTTTTTTAACGGCGGCGAGGAACAGCCGTTTGAAGGTGAAGACCGCATACTGGTGAAGTCGCCGATGGTGCCAACCTATGACCTGCAGCCGGAAATGAATGCGCCGGAAGTCACCGACAAGCTGGTAGCTGCCATTGAAAGCGGTGTTTACGATGTCATCATCTGTAATTATGCCAACACGGACATGGTCGGACATACCGGTAAATTTGATGCTGCGGTCAAGGCGGTCGAGGCAGTTGACAGCTGTGTCGGGCGCGTTGTTGATGCGCTGCAGCGTTGCGGTGGCGAGATGCTGGTGACGGCTGATCATGGCAATGCCGAACTCATGCTCGACAGCAACACCGGCCAGGTACATACCGCACATACCACCAACCGGGTGCCGCTGATTTATTACGGCCGTCCTGCAACCATGTCAGAGAAAGGCGCATTGTCTGATATTGCGCCCAGTATGCTGTACCTGATGAACACAGCAATACCACCAGAAATGACCGGCACGCCGCTGCTTGAGCTGATACCGGACGACCCGGACACGGCTGCTGCCGAAGCGACAGCTGAAGTCAGCAGTTGACGTGCAGGGTTTGCCCCGGCCACCCGGTAAACAATCCTGGGCCACTGATTATATTCCGCTATTGACAAATTTCTGCACTCAGCTGGTGGTGCCTGGTGGTGCGTTTGTTGCGTTGCTTGCAACATTGTTTTTGCTGTTGCCGCAAACCGTTTTTGCCGATGAAATAACCACGCAGACGAAAAAACTGCAGCAGCTTCAGCAACAGATTGAGGCAGTACGCAAGGAGATAAATACCTTGCAGGGTCAACACAACTCCCTGCTGACGGTGCTGCAAAAAGCTGAAAAACAGATTGGCCGTGTTAGCGCTGAATTACGTCAGCTGGATGTGCGAAGCGCGAAGGTTCAACAAAAAATCCGCGAGCTACAGGATCAACGCGCCAGTGAGAAAGCCCGTCTGGGCGATATGCGTGCACGCTTCGAAGAGGAATTGCAGGTGGCCTACATGGCCGGAAGACAGCAGCGTATCAAGCTGTTACTGAGTCAGGAAGAGCCGGCGGCAGTCGGACGTATGCTGGTCTATCACGGCTACTTCGCGCGCGCGCGCGGTGAACGCATACAGCTGCTGCAGGCATCCTTACAGCAACTGCAAGAGATAGAACTGGCGCTGGATGAGCAGCAGGCCGAGACAGCACGTTTGCGACAAGAACAGCTGGATAAGTCAGCCAGCCTGGTGGAACAGCAGGACAGCCGTCGCCAGGTGATGGCGCAGTTACAGGCGCAAATGCAGTCCAGGACGACGCAGCTTGGAACGCTGCAGCAGGATCAGCAACGACTGCAAAAGCTGGTACAGTCGCTGACACTGGCGCTGCAGGAAATGCCGCAGGATGACACGCAATACACGTCATTACGCCAGTTAAAGGGCAAGTTACGCTGGCCGGTTGCCGGGCGTATTACGCGCTCCTTCGGCGCCAAAGAGGCGCAGGGTAGCTTGCAAACCCGCGGTGTGCAGATCGCCACCCGGGCCGGTGTGGATGTGCAGGCCATTGCCCGTGGCCGGGTAGCCTTTTCGGACTGGCTGCGCGGTTTCGGGTTGTTGCTGATTATTGATCATGGCGAAGGATATATGTCGCTGTACGGGCAGAATCGCAGTCTTTACAAGGAAGTGGGTGAGTGGGTAGATCGAGGTGAAACGATTGCAGCGGCCGGGGATAGCGGCGGGCAATCCGCTGCCGGTTTATATCTGGAATTGCGCAAGAATGGCAAGCCGTTTAACCCGGCTCCCTGGTTTAAAGGCAAGCCGTAGCCACAGCGGGCGGGGCACTGAGGTGCCGGCCGGTGGAATTTACCCGGTCTGTGAGAGTCATACCATGAAGAAGCCTTGTAAATGCCTGCAAGTAAAAGCTTTCCGGGGTACCGCCGATACCGCTGTAACCGTTGCTATGATATGGTCGCGATTGCTTGCCAGCGTTGCCGGCCCCGGACCAAGTTCGTGAACCCCCTGACTTCAGATGGAAATGAATACATGAAACCGAAATTACAGAATTACTCACTGGTACTTGTTGGCCTCATTACGGGGGTGCTGGTATCGATTGGACATGGCGTTTTCGCCGAACGGGAGAATAGCCGGGCAACCCTGCCGATTGAGGAGTTACGCACTTTTAGCGACGTGTTCGGGCGCATCAAAAATGACTATGTCGTCGATGTGGAAGACAAGGAACTGATAGAGAATGCCATTCGCGGCATGCTATCCGGTCTGGACCCGCATTCTGCCTATCTTGACGCAGAGCAGTTCACGGAGCTGCAAGTGGGCACCACCGGCCAGTTTGGCGGGCTTGGCATTGAAGTGGGTATGGAAAACGGCTTTGTGAAAGTGATTGCCCCGATTGATGATACGCCCGCAGAGCGTGCCGGTGTGCAGGCCGGTGACCTGATTATCCGTCTCGATGAAACGCCGGTTAAAGGCATGACGCTGAACGAGGCGGTCAAGGTGATGCGCGGCAAGCCGGGCTCCGATATCGAGCTGACGATCGTTCGTGAAGGACTGGACAAGCCGCTCAACATAACCATTACCCGTGACATTATCAAAGTGAAAAGTGTCAAGGCGCGCATGCTGGAACCGGGATACGGCTACCTGCGCATTTCGCAGTTCCAGTCCAAGACCGCCGACAATCTTGTCGATGCTGTTACCGACCTGAAGAAGGAAAACAAGGGTCCTTTGAATGGTATGGTGCTGGACTTGCGCAATAATCCCGGCGGTGTACTTAACGGTGCGGTTGCGGTTTCAGATGCATTCCTCGAAAAGGGCATGATCGTCTATACCGAGGGCCGCATTGCCGATTCCAGTCTGCGTTTCAACGCGACACCGGATGATGTAATTGATGGTGCGCCGCTGGTGGTACTGGTTAACCAGGGTTCAGCTTCAGCTTCGGAAATTGTTGCCGGCGCGTTGCAGGATCACAAGCGCGCCATCATTGTCGGCACCAAGACTTTTGGCAAAGGCTCGGTACAGACAATCCTGCCGCTCAGCAGTGAGTCTGCGTTGAAGCTGACAACAGCGCGTTATTACACACCTTCCGGCCGTTCTATTCAGGCCGAGGGAATTACCCCGGATATTGAACTCGACCGGGTGAAATTCACCTCTGTTGAAAGCAACATTGAACCGCTCAAGGAAGCCGATCTCTCCAGGCACCTGGAAAACGGTAACGGCGACAACAAAGACAAGTCTTCAAAACAGCAAGACGAAGAGGAAAATAAATCACTGGCCGCCGATGATTACATGCTTTATGAGGCGCTTAACCTGCTGAAAGGACTGGTTATTCTGCAAAGCAGAATACAGTAGTTCAGGAGTTTTTCATGCATCTTATCCCGGCCACATGGCAATTGCTGTTTGTCTGGTGGCTGGGTTGCTGCACACTCGCGGTATCAGCGGCAGAGCCGCCCGGAAAACCCTACAAAAAGCACAGGCCGGCAATCGCGCTGATTATTGATGATCTCGGTAAC
>JAOUCV010000261.1 GCA_029859555.1 Gammaproteobacteria bacterium | reverse complement strand
ATAATGACATACAGGTAGTCATCGATTCCGCCGGGGGCACACTTCACTGCCCAGCCCGGCTGGCCACCACCCGAGGCATTGCCGGCGCGCGGCACCGACTCGCCAAAGGTGCCGTGCGGGTACTGTGGATACTCTTTCAGAGGACCGTGCTGCAAACGCTGCTGATCGCGCAGTTTGACGCGGCACAAATTCAGCACACCGTCCTGCATGGCGCAACTCACCCGCTGCCCTCGACCGCTCGTTTCCCTTTGAAACAATGCCGTGACAATGCCGAGCGCGAGATGCAGCCCGGTGCCGGAATCGCCGATCTGGGCACCGGTCACCGTGGGCGGCCCATCCTCGAACCCGGTGGTGCTTGCCGCACCCCCGGCACACTGGGAGACGTTCTCGTAGACCTTGCAATCCTGATAGGGGCCGGGACCGAACCCCTTCACCGATGCATAGACGAGGCGAGGATTAATCTCCTGAATACGCTCCCAGGAAAAACCCATTCGGTCGAGCGCGCCCGGCGCAAAGTTCTCGACCATAACATCGCACTCCTCGAGCAGGCGGGTGAAAATTTCCTTTCCCTTGTCGTCCTTGGTATTCAGCGTAATGCTGCGCTTGTTATGATTGAGCATCGTAAAGTAAAGGCTGTCCACATCCGGTATGTCACGCAGCTGACTGCGCGTGGCATCCCCGACATGCGGTCTTTCAACCTTGATCACGTCAGCGCCAAACCATGCCAACAGCTGTGTGCACGTCGGGCCGGATTGCACATGCGTCATATCAAGAATTCGAACTCCACTCAGTGCTTTTTCTGTCATAACATACCTCTTTATCGTTTTCAGGCTTGCAGATTCAGGTAACGGCAATCAGTGCAGCATCCGCATACGCTAAATCCTGTAGCGAACACATCTTGTGCCGGGTAAGTGCCCTTGTCCATTGATGTTCGACGGCTTATTCCAGCCAGTCCACGTAGTTGCTTACATGTTCTTTCAGGCTTTCCGTATGCTCGCGCACATAGCGCTCCGACAAATCCCCTTGCCGCTTTTCCAGGGCCTCTATGATGTGCATATGGTCAATTACCGAACCTTGCACCCGGTGACGCTCCCTGATTGTGCGCGAGCGAATCGAGTGCATATGGATGAACAATCCCTCGGCAATTTGCACCAGAAGATCGCATTTGCTTAATCTGATAATCGCCTGATGGAAGCTGATATTCTTCTCTGAATATTCATCAATATGCGCACTGGCACCCTCGGTATCCCTGAAGGTGGCAAACATCTTGCGTAATTCGGCAAGCTCCTTGTCACTGGCACTCACTGTCGCCATTCGTGCAGCCAGACCCTCGAGGGCACCCCAGACACAAATCATCTCGAGAATCTCCTTTTTGGTCTTGCGCACCACGAACGCACCCCGGCGGGGAATATTCTGCACCAGCCCTTCCTGTGACAGCCGCGAGAGCGCCTCACGAATCGGTGTTCTGCTGACGCCAAGTTCTTCCGCCAGGCCGCGTTCGTCCAACTTGGGAGGATCCTCTTCGGCATAGATATCCATTGACGAAATCGCGACCTTCAATGCCTCGTAAACCCTGTCTTTCAGTACAGTATTTACAATCAGTGGTCGTAACTTGATGTTTTGTTTAGGCATATCCTGTGTCTGTCTGATGCATGCAACCTGGTATACATTATACCAGATTCTCAGGGCGGGCAACGCACCCGGCCGGTATATCGACGCCTCCCGGCTCGCTCAACCCGAGCCAGGGACTCACCCGACTCACTGGCAGGTTTCGTTATTTCCCGGCACTGTCGACACGCCGCGCGGCGATTATTCTCTTTCCCGCCTTGATCACAGGCACCAGGAACAGTAACAGCGCAAACACCATAATTGCTCCCGAAATCGGCCGCTCAAAGAACACCAGTAGCGACCCGTGTGACTGCAGCAGCGCCTGGCGCATGGATGACTCGGCCAGGGGTCCGAGCACAATCGCAAGGACCATCGGAGCCATCGGGTAGTCGAGCTTGCGCATCAGATAGCCAACCACACCAAACAGCAGCATCAACCACACGTCATGCATATCCTGGGTCGGCGCATAGCCCCCGACAACACACATAACAAAAATGATCGGCGCGAGAATGGTGAATGAAAGCTTCAGCACCCCGATGAATATCGGTATGAAGGCGATATTGAGCAAGATCGCGAAAAAGTTGGCTACATAGAGGCTCGCAATCAGTCCCCAGACGAACCCGGTATGGTCAACAAACAGCCTCGGCCCTGGCTCAAGTCCCCATATCACCATGCCGCCCAGAAGGATGGCGGTTGTTGGCGAACCCGGTATCCCCAGCGTCAACATGGGCAGCATTGAACCGGTGCTGGCTGCATTGTTGGCTGACTCCGGTGCAGCGACGCCATCAATGTTGCCTTTGCCATAACTGTCAGGATCCTTCGACATGGTCTTGGCAAAGCCGTAGGCCATTATCGAGCCCGGCGTCGCACCGGCGGCGGGCAGCAGACCAACAAAAAAACCAAGAAAAGAGCCCATCACTATGGTCTTGGCGCTCTTCAGCAGTTCCTTGAGGGCAGCGAAGATGCGCTGCACCGTTACCACCGCCTGGGAAACCGAAACCTCACCCCGGCTACTCTCGATTGTCCAGAGGATTTCACCGATACCGTAAATACCAATTGCCAGAACAAGAAAGTTAATACCGTGGAAAAACCCCGGAATGTCTCCAAAAATCAGCCGCGGTTGGCCGCTTATAATATCCAGACCAACCGTGCTCATGACCAGTCCGATACAAATCGAAAACAGAGTCTTGGGAATATCATCACCGCCGAGCCCGACAAAGGTGCCGAATGCCAGCATCATCAGTGCAAATTCCTCGGCCGACCCAAAAGCAAGCGCCACGTGGGCGAGTGGTGGTGCAAATGCCGTGAACAGGATGATCGATATCGTGCCGCCTGCAAATGAGGCCACAGCGGCCGCTACCAGTGCCTTGTCGGCCATACCCTTGATAGCAAGTGGACGACCGTCGAAGGTGGTGGCAACTGCAGTCGAGGCGCCAGGAATCCCCAGCATGATGGAACTGATGGCACCACCATACATGGCGCCGTAATAAATCGCCGCCAGAAAAATTATTGCCGAGGTAGGCGGCACGATAAACGTCACGGGTAACAGGATCGCTACGCCATTGACGGAACCCAGTCCCGGCATCGCACCGATGAAAAGCCCGACCGCACATCCAACAATAACCAGAAGCAGGTTGGTCGGCTGTAATGCCACCACAAAACCATCAAGCAGAAGTTGGATTGTCTCCATGCTGCGTACCTCAATGTAGTCCTGCGCTACCTACCTCGAGCCTGTGTATCCTGTCAATCACATCCGCGGATACGCCGCTACATGAAAATATCGAACAGGGGATAAAACAACGGCTCGGTAACACCCTTTGGCAAGGTAATGTGCAAAAGAATCTCAAAGAAGAAAAACGTAACGACCGGGGCTGCAAGTGCTATCGACCAGGTCTTTGTCCACGAATGCCGTCCCAGAAACCGCATATAGAAAACAAAGAACAGCGGCACCGCGCCATACACACCGATAATGTGAATAGATCCGACCATCAATACCAGTGCCGCGATGACCAGCAGGATCAGGGTTAACGAACGACTGTCGAAAAAGGGTTCCGAAGACCTCGACGGCGGTGTGCTTCGCCTGAACCAGCGGACCATGGTCCACACCGAGCAAGCGAGCATCCCGAATGACAACCAGAACGGGAATGCACCACCACCTGGTCCCTCTTCAGGTATCCAGCCAATGGGAAGTTCCGCACTCTTCCACATAAGGTATG
>JAOUCV010000022.1 GCA_029859555.1 Gammaproteobacteria bacterium | reverse complement strand
TGCGTCTGTCACTGATCGACCTGCACCGGGTACAGCTGCGCAGACGTACACCGGAACGCTGGATCGTCAAGGATATCGGCGGTCTGTATTTTTCCAGCATGCGTATCGGTTTGACGCGGCGTGATATCTATCGGTTTATGATTGAATATCGTGGTAAATCGTTGCGGGCAACATTGTCAGAAGACGCCAGGTTCTGGAGCCGTTGTCGACTGCGTGCATATAGCCTGTATCATTCCTTCTATCATGAACTCCCTGCCGTTGACTGATACACCGGTTTCTGCGTCTGTGCTGGTGCAAATGGGCCGCCGGCCAGAGCCATTTTTACTGGCGCTGGATGGGCAGGCGGGGGAGTCGGCACTGCTCAGGTGCCAGGAAGTGGTGCGTGCCATGCCGGGTAAACGCCTGGTCTGTCGTGGCGAATGGCGGGGGGAAGACGTTTTTATCAAGCTGTATTTTGGTGCGGACAAGTATTGGCGGACAGAGCGTCAGGGACTGCTGGCCCTGAGTATCAACGGCATCACGGCCCCCACTGTTCTGCATGCCGGAACGGCAGACCGGGGTGCGCTGCATGTCATTGTGCTGGAAGCGATTCAGCCGGCCGTGACACTGGAGACGGCCTGGGCAGAGACGGGTGATGAGGCTGCCCGCATTGCACTGTTGCAGCGGGCGGTCGTCTGCATTGCCAACCATCACCGCGCAGGACTGGAACAGCGTGACATACACCTGAATAACTTTTTACTGTCGGGCGAGCACCTGTATACGCTCGATGGCGGTGGTATATACGATGCAGGTGTTGATGAACTGTCCGTCAAGCGCTCACGCGATAATCTGGCGCTGTTTTTTGCCCAGTTTTATCCGCATGATGACTATCTGATCGATACCGTATTACCCGTGTATTTGAAGCAGCGCTCATGGCGCAGTGAGGTGCTTGCGAGTGTGGAGTTACACCATCGGGTACGCCACTTCAGGTGTGGGCGTCTGCGCCGTTTTCTGAAAAAGATATTCCGGGATTGCAGTGCCTTTAAATGCGAGAGCAGCTGGCGGACTTTCAGGGTGTATGACCGGTCCATGGCATCCTCAGAAATGGTAAGATTTCTGGCTAATCCGGATGCCAGCCTGCAGCATGCAGACGTGCAGTACCTGAAGCAGGGTAATACCTGTACACTTTGGGCGACCCGGGTGGACGGGCGACAATTGGTTGTAAAGCGTTATAATATAAAGAGTTTGAGCCACAGGTTTGGGCGTGCGTTCCGCAACACGCGTGCTGCCGTGTCGTGGCGGAATGCTCACCGCTTGTGGATGTACGGTATCCTCACTGCCCGGCCGGTTGCCCTGGTCGAGGAGCGTTTCGGACCGCTGCGGGGGCGTGCATGGTATATCTCCGAGTTCGTTGCGGGGGATGATGCGAGCAGCTTGTGCCGACAGGCTTCACTGGACGACACTGCTAAAGTGGCTGCCCGGCAGGTAATTGATATTTTGGCACAACTGGCGCTTTCCACTATCAGTCATGGAGACATGAAGGCAACAAATTTTATTCTGTCAGAGCGCGGCGCAGTCGTCATAGATCTTGATGCTATGCGCAAGCATGACGCAGCAGACAGTTTTCGTCGTGCACATTGCCGTGACCTGAGGCGTTTCATGCGTAACTGGGAAGGCTGTCCCGAGACCGAGGCCATGTTTACAGAAATGATGCGTGCCAGGAAGCTGGTAACAGCGTTATGAATATTCTTGGCGTTTCCGGTGCTGTCGGCCATGATGCCTCCGCCGCACTGTTTGTCGACGGTGAACTGGTGGCGGCGGTCGAGGAAGAACGTTTCCTGCGCGACAAGCATGCGAAGGGAAAATTTCCATTGCAGTCGAGTCGCTACTGTCTCGAATTCGCCGGGCTGCAGCCAAATGATATTGACCTGGTTGCCTTTCCCTACGCACCGATCAGCCTGTCCTCACCGGCGCGTTGGCACTATGCAAGGCGTTACTGGTATGCACCGGACCGGGCCTTGCCTGCCATCTTCAATGGTAACCGTCGTTACCGGCGAAACGAGCGGGGCATTATGGAAATGTTGCAGCAACTTGGCGTGAAAGACGGACGGTCGAAATTTCGTCCGGTCGAACATCACCTCGCACATGCCAGCAGTGCCTATCATTTAAGCGGTTTCAGCGAGAAAACTGCCATTCTGGGTATTGATGGCAAGGGTGAGTATGCAACCACCTTTTTTGGTTACGGCGAAAACGGCCGGATTCACAAGCTCAAGGAATTCTATGACCCGGATTCACTCGGTGGTATGTATGGTGCACTGACCGAGTATCTTGGTTTTGATATGCTGGATGGCGAATTCAAGGTCATGGGTATGGCACCCTACGGTGATCCAAAGAAGCATGATCTGTCACGATTGATCAAGTATGACAAGCAGGGTTTCAGTGTGGATACACACCTGATTAATGTGATCGGGCTGCGCCGTTACAAGGAAAAGGGTCAGAGTTATTACTTCAGTCCGGAACTGGTTGACTGGCTGGGACCCAAGCGCCAGGGTGATGAAATTGACGATCCCTATATCGATTATGCTGCCAGTATTCAGCAACTGCTGGAAGATGTTTCGCTCGGACTGATTGATCATTATCTTGGCGACATCCTCAAGGAAACCGGCAAGCTGTGTTACGCAGGTGGTGTGGCGCTGAATGTGAAACTGAACCAGCGCATCATCGCCATGCCCGATGTGCAGGAACTGTTTGTGCAGCCAGCCGCCAGTGATGCGGGCACAGCGATTGGTGCGGCATCCTATGTTGCCAACGAGTCGGGCGAATCGCTGGCAAAAATGGAGCACGCTTACCTGGGTCCTTCATATACCAATGAGCAATGTATTGCTGCTTGCGAGGCCAGCGAGCATAAGCCAGTGTGGGAGGTGCTGAAAGATGCGCCGCTGCGCGGTGCAGAATTGCTGGCAGCCGGTAACCCGGTGGCCTGGTTTCAGGGACGGATGGAATTCGGGCCACGGGCGCTGGGTAATCGCAGCATTCTCGGTGATCCTGCCACGAAAGCCATTGCGGACCGCATTAACGAGCAGATCAAGTACCGTGAGCGCTGGCGTCCCTTTTGCCCCAGCATACTGGACCGGGTCGCGGGAGAGATCCTGCAGACGGACCATCCGTCCCCTTACATGACATTTACCTTCGACGTGGCCGAGTCATGGAAATCACGCATACCCGAGGTCGTTCATGAAGACGGTACGGCGCGAGCGCAGATTGTTACCAGCAAAACCAATCCGCGTTATTATAGCCTGATAGAGGAGCTGGAAAAACGTACCGGCAATGCCGTGGTGCTGAATACCTCACTGAATCGTCGTGGCGAACCCATGGTGTGTTCGCCGACTGATGCGCTCAATATGTTTTACGGATCGGATCTTGAATACCTGATTATGGAGGATGTACTGGTCACGAAATGAGCAGTTGGCCAGCCTGTTTTTCACCGATTAGTCAGGGTTTTCCTTGATACGTCATCAAAGGTGGAGTGAAACAGTTACAAAAATGCTAACTCTTTTACAAACCCCGGCGATCCAGTAATCGCGCCACTATATCCGCCGTGTCGTATTGTGATGGATGGGTTAGCGTATCCACATAGATTATCTCGCTAACATTGGGCCCGCAGGCAGTCCAGCG
The DNA here is from genome assembly GCA_029859555.1 of Gammaproteobacteria bacterium. GTDB lineage: Bacteria > Pseudomonadota > Gammaproteobacteria > UBA9214 > UBA9214 > UBA9214. The sequence continues at coordinate 9,563 of JAOUCV010000022.1, read as the reverse complement.
ACGAATAAAGCGAATATTGGTAGTGCCGGCAAAGACCGTATAGGTTCTTTTCCCCAGTGCTGCAGAGATATGCTGACAGGCCGAGTCATAGCCTATAAATTCATCGCTCACCGCAATCAGCGAGGCGATTTCCCCAACACTGCATTCGACACCAATGACTCCGGTGTAATCCTGCAGTTGCCTGATCTCCTCAAACGAACACTGTTGTGCATTCAATCCGGCCGCTTTTACTGCCGATAAAATATTTTCGCTTGCCGTTCGTTCTTCCTCGCCAAAACCAAGATCGAGGAAGATGGCCGTATCGGGTTCTTGTAGCAGTCGTACCACCAGCTCGGATTCAAAATTGCCTGTTATTTTCTTGCGGTGATTACCACCAACACCAAAATTCATGGTGATAATATTTTTGGCACCCTGTTTTCTCGCCTGCCCGGCCGCAACCCCGGATTGATCCAGCAGGTTTTTCCCGGGCCATACCCCCGGGTAACAAAAATTCCCCGGCCCCAGAACATTCCCCAGCCAGAGATTGGCAAGTTCGGCGATGGGTATTTTCTTTGGATAGGAGTCTTTGCCCCGACTGTTAAAGTAATAGTAATACTCGGACTCAATCAGGGGTAAAACGCCCAGCTGGCTTAAACGGGAGTCGGGATCAAACAGCAGCATCTCACCTGGCTCCAGTCCCTGTTGCTCCTGTTGAATAATATTGTGCAGATCAATCCAGCTGTTTAATCTTTCTGCCAGGCCGCTGCGTCGAACATAGGTTAATGGTTGTACCTTTATATCCTTGTTCCCGGCATAAACCTGCTCGAGTTTTTCCGATCCAATCAGGACAATTTCTGCTGCTGGAAAATACTGTTTCAGACGCTGACAGAAGACGCTGGAAATTGCCACGTCCGCACCAATGGTGACCCTGGACAACAGCAGGATCTTTGCGGGCGCTTTTGCGGGGAGCCTGCGCCTGTCGCCGTTGGCGCGAATAGATTCGATGCGATCATATAACTGTTCCCGCGATGCAAGCCCAAAGCCGGAAAGTTTTTTATCAAGTTCTGCGCATTCAGGCCTGGCGCGCAAGAAGGTGATAACCTGACACATTAAACGATTGTAGGTCTCTGTCTGCAGCTCCTCGAAATCATCGCACAGCTGCTCTATCACAATACCAAACAGGGCATTGGCACCAATATTATTGAGTTCACTGTCAGAAAACTCTGTTGACATCTGGCAGAGCAGTTCAATATAGCCACTCTCAAACTGGTCACTGTAAAAGTAGCGATCAATAAAAGACAAACCAATGCGACGAGCCAGATTCTGCAAGGCCCCGGCAGAGGGGTCCGGTTTTATCTGTTCCCACAGGCTAAGATAGTGCGAGGGTCTCACGGGCGCTCGGCTCTGGTAGCAGTTTCTCTATTTGTTCGCAGACATCAGCGGGAGTAATGGTCGTCATGCATTCGTGATGCTGCAGGGGACACACTTTTTTATGGCAGGGCGAACAGGGCAGGTCTTTGCGAATAACGGCGGTGGTCTCCAGGTTGCTCTCGGTGTATACAGGATTGGTTGGCCCCATTATCACCACATTGGGTACGTTCAACGACACCGCGTAATGTCGTGGCCCGGTATCATTCGTTACTAAAAGATCACAGCGTTTAATGAGCGGTTTTAACTCTGCAAGGTCAATTTTGTCAGGGGCCGTATTGATCAGGTCCGCCTTGCTGGCTGCAATGATGGCCTCCGCAATGGCTTCCTCACCCGGGCCGGTAAATAATATTATTTTGCATTGATACTGTTTTTGCAGCCGCTCGGCCAGGCTGGCGAAGTGCTCTACCGGCCAGCACTTGGATGAACCAAAACTGGCGCCTGGATTCAGCCCGATAACCCGGTCGTTTTTTTCAATCCGGTATTTAGCCAGCAGTTCTTCACCGTGTAATTCCAGTTCGGGTGTTAAATACAGTTTGGGGGCGGGGTTCTCCGCAATGGTCAAACCCATGTTGCGGCAAATTTCGAGGTAGTAATCCTGCATGGGCAAGGGCTTGATACCATCCACTTCCCTGACGGGGTCGGGGCCACCGCTAAGAAAGTATTTGCGCAGGTTGCGTTTATAGCCATAGATTCGTTTTACCCCTGCCAGCCGGGCTGTGACAAACGAATGGGTCGAGTTGGGCAAGAGTATGGCCAGGTCCGGTGCTACGGCTCTGGTTTGTCTGATCACGTCTTTGAGGCCTTTAACAGACTTGTCATCGCAGGCAATGACAGCATCAAACCAGGGGCTGGACTCGATGATGCCGGTGGCGTAACCGCGTACACAGGCTGTTATGGTGGCTTGAGGAAAATTCTCGCGCAAGCACTCAAATACCGGTGTAGCCATAATAATATCGCCCACCCAGTTGGGCAGGCGTACTAAAATTGAATTGATGTTTTTAAACTCTGGAGGCATACAGGGCTGGCGATAGTTAGCTAATAGTTAGCTACCCTTCGTCCAGCGAATAAGTGACGGCCTGCTCCATTTTACCGCTGTTGAGCTGTTCCTCTTCCCACTGAATATAATCAGATCTAACTCCCATTACATTGGAATAGCGGATGGTGTAGTGGGGCATATTACGCTTCATCAGGTCATCGGACAGTTCACGATCGAAGGCAACCATCTCATCCCGCTTTGCCAGCCAGGTTTCTTTATCCATCGCTTCTATATCCGCCACCAACTCGCCGTAGATAGCTGCACATTCCCAGTCAGTCAAGGCATTCACATACCAGTTACAGACCCGGGAAAGTTTATCAAGATAAAGGTCATGTTCAGGGGAGAAATTCAGGCAGGAACCGTCGAAATAGTTGCCGACACCTTTCATCTTCTCATGATCAATCATCGGTTTGGCGATTTCAAAACCTGCGGTACCCGGGAACGGGAAGAATAATGCCCAGCGAAAACGTCCCATCTTGACTTTGGCGCAGAGTTCCAGGGTTTCCTGGATTTCTGCACGACCTTCATGCGGCAGGCCAAGCATCACAAAAGCCGATGAATGGAGGTTATGCTGGTGGGCTGCCGCAAACGATTTTTCAATCTGTTGATTGGTCATGTAGCGGTGCAGGACCTTGCGACGGATTTGATCTGAACCCGACTCCAGGCCAAATTTGACAATAATACAGCCCGCTTCGCTTAACGCCCGGGAAGACTTCTCATCAAAACAGTTAACATGGCCATTGACCACAAACGGTGTATTGATTTCATGCTCGATATAGGCCCTGGTGAAGTCCTGTACGTATTGTTTGTTAAGGGTGAAGAGGTCGTCATCGAAGATAAAGGTATTGATCTTGGGGTGTTCACGCTTCAGGCGTTTGAGATCCTGCATTACCACTTCAATGGGGAAATGCCGCAAAAAGTCTTTGACATTTTTTGCCGCACCATCTTCCATATAATGTTCAACGATTTCGATATTAAAACAATAGGTGCATTTGTAGGGGCAGCCACGGGAAGTCAATATGCCCATCCATCCCCGGGTCTCATCCATGATGGCATCCATATCAAAGATGTTGTAATCAAGCGGAGGCATGGTGTCGAGGTCGGGAAACGGTGCCACCTTGTTAACGATAGGCTGATCCTCGCGCCACATGCGCAAGTTGGGAATCTCTTCCGTAGGCTGGCCGTTTTCGAGGGCATCCATTAATTGCAGCAGGGAATACTCCCCTTCCCCGACACAGACATAATCAAACAACTTGTCATCATGGACTTCCGTTGGAACCATGGTGCAATGAACGCCACCGATAATCTGCACTAAATCAGGAAACCGCTCGCGAATCGCGCTACTAAGTGAAGCAATATACTCATACTGTTGACTCATGGCTGAAAAGCCAATAAGGCCGAAGTCGCCGGCCTCTTCTATATGCTGGATAACTGCTGCAGGGGAAAGTACGCCCTTGTACTTTTCCGAAATGTGGAGCAATTCCATTTCATGGCCATTGGCGTGAAGTACGCCGGCGATCGAGGAGATACCGTGGTTGGTACCAAGAGGTGAGTCCAGTTGGGGGTAAATCATGAGAATTTTCATAGAGATGTTTGTCCTCGATTTATGTGCAGAATGAGAATTTCTACAGCATAATTGCCGTTCAGGTATTGTGCCTGAGTCGCGGTAGCGGATCGACCCTCGTTCTTGTCGGGTTTTCTTATATGGATATTAGCCAGGGCGTGCAATATTTTCTACGGATCTGATTATGGGAGATTTACAGGACATAAGGCGAGTGGTTCGCTTATATGTCCCCTGCGGGACAATATTACACATAAATAGGGTTCATATCAGTATATAGACGATGATGGCAAAGCATATCCATATTGTTGCCTGTTCTCCACGGAGCGGAACCAGTCTTCTGCAAGAGGTGATGACGACCTGTTTCAGGATCGATGATTTCTGTGCGCATGAAAGGAGCATATTCCGGACTGCAGGGATGCATGGGGAGGTGATATGTACAAAGAATCCACGGGAAGTACCTTATATGCCCTGGACACTGCGGCTGAATCCGGATCTTTTTGTGATTTATGTGTTGCGCGACCCTCGAGGTGTAGTTGTCAGCAAGCGCGGGCCGTCTGCAAACAACTATTATTCAAATCTTGGTGTGTGGCGGAAGTTTGAGTCTTATCGGAGAAAGCTGGAGGGGCACCGGCGCTTCCTGGTGATTAAATATGAGGAGCTTGTTACCGAACCTGATGTGGTGCAGGAAAAAATCAGATCCTTGTTTCCTTTCCTGGAAGTGCGATGTTCCTTTGCGGAGTTCCACCGCCACGCAAGACCTTCGGAGCGGACTGTCAGGGCAATGCATGGGTTACGACCTGTTTCAGCAGACCGGTTGCTGGAGTGGGAAAAACATTTACCCAGGATCAGGGCGCAGCTGGAACGCTTTGGTGATATTTCATCAGAACTGGTGGAGTTGGGCTATGAGCCTGATGCGCAGTGGAAGGATCGGCTCAGGGATGTGGAGCCACAGTGTTTTGACAGCGTACTGGATGAAAGCTGGCGCTCACTGTCAACATTTAAAATGAAATACCGCATTTTCAGAAAGGTCATGGTTTATGCTATGGAGAGATTGCTGCGCCGGGGTGTGTGATGTTGACTCTTGTTTCGTATGATGTGCAGATTGAAAACAATTGGTTATTACACTTTTGTCGAATACGAAGCTGCTGCCGGGTTAGCCTGAAATGTCCGCCATTAATAACATACGGAATCCTATGCCTGATTTAAAAAGCATGAAAAGACGCTGGGTGAAAGAACCGGTCAGCAGGTTGATCTGGCAATACAGGCAGGCGACCTGGAGCAGGCGGTCCTTGCCTGATTTCATCATAATAGGTGCGCAAAAATCCGGGACTACCAGCCTGAATTATTACCTGGGTCAACATCCACGGCTGTATCGATCATGCAAGAAAGAAATTCATTATTTTGACGGGGGACGAAGGCCTGTTATCGATAATTTTGCACGTGGGCCGGAATGGTATCGTGCGCACTTCCCGTTCAGTGGGAGACTGGGTGCGGATTCGAGAACATTCGAGGCATCGCCGCTCTACATGTTCAATCCACTCGCCGCCAGACGGATATTTGACACGATACCTGATGTCCGGCTGATTGCTGTTCTGCGAAACCCGACTGAGCGTGCTATATCGCATTATTTCCATGAAAAAAGAAAGGGGCGTGAGCCGTTACCCATGCTGGAGGCTATGCAGCAAGAGGAGGAACGATTGCTGCCGGTGATTGCTGATAAAGACTACAAGAGTAATACATTCATACGTTACTCATACAAGAGCCGTGGACTTTACCGGCAGCAGCTGGAAAGATTTCTGGAATATTTCCCCAGGCAGCAAATGCTCGTGCTCGACAGCAAGGAGCTGTTTGTCGAGCCGTACAAGGCCCTGGAACAGGTGTTTGAATTTATCGGGGTGGATGCGGGATTTCGGGTCAAGAAGATACGACCTCGCAATGTCGGGAAAAACCGAACCGAAGTGACCCCGGCAGTATATGAATATCTGAATGAGTATTTTCTTCCTCATAATCAGGAATTGTACGATCTGCTTGGCAAGGACTTCGGGTGGGACAATTAAATAGTTTTTTGTAATGGCAAACTGTTCACAGGAAGGACAGGATGCAGCATGGCGGTTGTTACTGCCGGTTACGGGGGATGTGCGAGAAAACATCAATAACAGCAGTATCTTCAACATACATGTTCTCTGACAGGTCTATTGCCTCAAGCCGGTCTGCGTTATGTATTTTCCAGTTTGTCGTTATACCCTGGTAATGCAGAAAGTAGGCATCGGCAAGTGGTACGGCAGCCGGGGGGCGCCGGTAACCGGGTAACAGTTTTTGCCAGAAGCGGAGAGCCGGATTGAAATGGTGTACGTTCATTACGCCTGGAAGGCCCCCGTTGACAACGTACTTTGTGGCCTTGTCGCGCGGTTCCTTTTCACGAAATCTGAAATCCCTGAAACTGTATTCCGGGTCGGGCGTTGCGGTAAAGGGTACCGTGTAGCTGTTGAAGCGGGTCATTTTCCCGTTGCAAAGTGACTGCTTTATTTGCTGGTTTCTACAGACCAGGAGCTCATCGATATCGAAGTTGAAAATACTGGTATTTTTTCCTAGCCGGTATTTAAAGTGGTTGAGCGCGCCTACCTGGCAAAATTTATTCCCGGAGCGATGGCTTATTCCGTGCGGGAAGTTCCAGGGCATAACCGTGGCAAGGCCTTCCAGCGATTTGAGTAAATAATCCTGATTATCACTGTTGTTATCATAGATATACACATGTTGTATGCCAAACTCGTTTTTATAGTAGCTGATCCAGTCGATTATCCATTGCAGTTTGTTGTTTTTTTGAACCGTAACCAGGCTTGGTCCCTCAGGCAGGGGAGCCGTCGCCAGGGTGATGGTTTGATGTTGTCCATTGGCAAGATGAAGGTCTGCGGTTGTATTACTGGAAATTGGCGCCGGACTGACCGCTTCAAGTATGACCAGCTTCTTGTGGCTGGTACGCAGGGTCAGAGGTAGCTTGTGCCCGTTAACTTGCAGGTATGCGGGGAGGAGTGCCTGCCCAAGATTTAACAGCGGCGGCCCGATTGCGCGAATCGTCCTGTTATCCGTGTCGAGGAAAATGTCATACAGCAACGTATATGAATCATAAACCCCCAGCTGACCATTTTCATAAAGAGCCTTTCGTTCCACTGGTACCGGGCGACGGAGCTGTCGTTTTATGCTCGAGCCAGCAGGTAAGGCAACGGAATTCAGTTCTATGGTTGTCATCTGCGCCACAATTCAACTGTCTGTGAAGAAGCATATTCATGCCGGGCTGGTTCGCCATCCGATGATTAACTGGTAAACAGGGCCGGCGTTGCAATAGGTAGTTAACGAACTTACTATAACTCGATAACTGTAATAGTAAAGCCTGCCACTTTTCAGTACGTCGGGGCTGTAACAACAGCCCGTTGCAGGCGCTTTCATGATGCTGCCGGGTTTGCGGGTGGCTGCCGTTTTTCTGCCGCCATGCGCGCTGAATATATTGTTTGAGCCAGGTTGCAGTAGCCGCTCACGGAGAGCGCCTTGAAGTACGGTGGTTGACGAGAATACAAGTAGGGAGAGTTATGAAGTTGCTGATAGTTTCAAGAGAGGTGCGTGCGTCTTCCCTTGATACGCTGTTTGATGGAATTGCTAAGCATATTGATACCACGATTGTCAAGCTGACCAGGGCGCAAAGAATTGATTTTACAAATACTGTCAATCAGTTGGACCATGAGAATTATGACCGTGTGATGATCGATGTGCCACTAAGCAGGATTGGCAAGCATTACAAGGTTCTCAGGAATATTTCCGGGCTGATTTTGTATGAGCAGGATGCGTGGATGGAGTTTTCAAAATACAGCACATATCGCAACAAGTTTATAAAAACATATCGTTCTATCGGTCCCTGCCGCCTGATTTTGACGGGTTGTAACGTTGGCGAGAGAATTCGGTCTGCCGGCCTGGATGTGGTTGCCATTCCCAAGTCCTATGATGAAAATCACTTGCGCAATTTGCATATTGAACGGGATATCGAACTTGGTTATATAGGCAGGATCAAGACCAGGGCTTACCGTGACCGCCGTCCCTTTCTGGAAAAAATGGTTGCGGAGAAGGGTTTGCAAATGCTGAGAACGCATCCGGGTGAGGAATATCTCCAGACCCTGAATCGTATAAAAATATTTGTTAGCGCTGATATCGGTTTTGACGAGTATATGCAGAAGAATTTCGAGGCGATGGCCTGTGGCTGCATGCTGTTTGCCTGCAGGCAGGGCGGCAAGGAAGAAGCCTGGCTGGGTTTCAGGCATATGGAAAATGTGGTTCTGTATGACGATATGGATGACGCGCAAGGCAAACTGGACATGCTCAGTAAGAACCCGGACCTGGTCGAAGAGGTGGCGAGGAAAGGAGAGGAACTTGTGCGTGAGCACCACACCATGGGGTCAAGAGTAAAGCCGTATGTGGAGGCTATCAAGGCAGAGATGAAGCCTGTGCAGGTCCTGCAAAAGCCGCCTTCCCGGTGGCGCAGGTTTTTCGGGGGGTAGTGCTGCAGCACATCCTGCTTCCAGGAACTTGATTGCGCGGGGCGGCAGTGATCAGGTAAGACCCTTGTTTTTTTTTCTTAGCTTGCGCTGCTTCCTTCTGATTCGTCTCGGTTTCTGCGGGTAAAGCTTATCTCCTTTTACCGGCCGTGTTTTAAAGCGCCGGTGCAACCACAGGTATTGTTCGGGATGTTCACGTACCTGCGCTTCTAGAATGGCATTAAACCGGGTTGCATCCTCAACTTCGCTGGCTCCCGGGAAGTTCTCCAGTGGTGGTGAAATTTTTAATGCGTAGCCCTTGCTGTCCGGCAGCCGCCGGATATGAAAGGGAAGCACCACGGCGCTGGTCAGCTTGACCAGTTTTGTTGTTGATGTCAGCGTGTTCGCAGGTATGCCGAAGAAGGGTGCAAAGACACTGTTTTTGCGTGCCTGATCCTGGTCCGGTGCGTACCACACTACATGCCCTGCCTTGAGGGCCTTTATGAAACCGCGGGTGTCGTACCTGTTAATCAGTATTTCACTCCCCTGGGCACGCTTTCTTTTTATGGCGCTGTCGATGAGCCGGTTGCGAAGTTTCTGGTAGGTAAAACAGACAGGATGGTGTTTCACAAGTATTCTGCCGGCGAAATCCAGTGAGCAGAAATGTCCACTCAGCAGCAGTACCCCATTGCCCTGCTTGCGTGCGGTCTCGATGTGTTCCAGTCCCTCGAGTGTGCCAAAGCGATTAAAGTCCCGGTCATCTGCCCAGAAGGCAAACGCGGTTTCGACCAGGCTCATGCCGAGTGATTCATAGAAACGGTTAACCAGCTGTTGCTGTTGCCGGACGTCCAGTTCCGGAAAGCACAGGCCGATATTGGTGCGGGCAATCGTATGGCGATAGCTGCTGAGCAGTTTGAACAGCCGACCAAGCATGCGACCGGCAACAAGTTGCAGCCGCATGGGCAGTTTTACAATCAGCCACATAAAGCCGATACCAAGCCATGTAGGCCAGTACCGCGGGCTAAAGGGGGAG
>JAOUCV010000260.1 GCA_029859555.1 Gammaproteobacteria bacterium | reverse complement strand
GACCATCTGAAGCAAATCAGATAAACAAGCAGACATCAGACTTCTGGGCAACCGGCAGGAACGAAGTTGCACCCACGTAATCGGTGACTTCCGGTATAAACTCACTAGCATCGAAACCGAATACGTCGACAGTCATCTGGCAGGCAACCATCTTCACTTCTGCCTCAAGACACAGGCCACGCAGTTCTTCGATAGTAGCAACACCCTTGTTTTTGAATGTTTTCTTCATCAGCCCGGTGGCAACTTTTTCGAATCCCGGCACACCTGCCATCAACAGGTTTGGCATCGGCCAGTCGAAATCCTGAAACCATTTCGGACCAAAAGGCATCTTCATCGGCATAGCCGGATTACCCAGCGGGGAAACCTCGGCATCAAGATTTTTCTTCAGTAGCAACAAACCATAGAAGGTAAAAAAGACTTCAACTTCCCAGCCCAGTGCAGCGGCGGTTGAAGCGAGAATAAACGGCGGATAGGCCCAGTCCAGTGTACCCTTGGTAGCAATAATGGACATGGAAGGTGTTTTCGAAGTCTCAATCTCTGCCAGTTTCTTCGGCAACATTTCATCCAGCTTTTTTTCCAGCCAGGCATCCATCTGCGGGTTGTCCTGGACATTTTCTGCTGTAGTAGACATAGTATTTCTCCTCAATAGACACTCCACAACATCGCAAGATGCTTCAGGAATGATTGTGTAACTGCCGGACTTTCCCGACGTAGTTATTGCCCATAGCTGTGTAATACAATTACCTGACAGCTCTGTAATTACAACGCTTGGATAGTTATCTATATGAATCTATAATTATATTTCTCTTTACTACTAGGGTCAATTTATGATTAACATTGCTCCCAGGGTAAACCATGAAAACGCCAACCACCCAGTGAACTGCGGTGGTGCGTTTCATCCAGCACCCCCTCAAATCCCTCGCTGACATTGTATACTTCTGAAAATTCATTACTTATTAGTAGTTTACCAGCCTCTAACGAACGCTTTCCGCTTCTACAGATCAGCACCACAGGAGCGTCTCCCTCGTGCGCACCCACCCCGATACCGCCCAGCATGACCTTGCGCACCTCGGTAATGAAATCGGGGTTAACAACCCAGTCCGGTTCGTCAATCCAGGGCACATGGACACTCCCCATGGCATGCCCCACAAACAGAAATTCCATGCTGGAACGCACGTCTATAAGTACAGCCCCTTGATTTTCTTTTAAAAATTCGTAGGCCTGCGGAGGCGACAACGACGTAATTTCCTGATTCATCCGGGCTCCTTTTTTGGTATCTCGATACAACGATACAAGCTACTTTTAGAAGAAGACAGTACACTATTTGCCGCACTACCTCGCAGCAACATTACGCACCCGATCATTATTTAAAATACTCTCCCACATATAACTTATTATTATAGTAATTAATTATAAAAACCCCACATATATTTAATAATATCCGCAAATAAATATAAAATACGACATAAATTGAAATATATTAATTATGTGTAACTTTTAATTGATAAATAAACAAAAATGACATAAATGTGGTTAATACTCATTAATGACCCATAACATTTTAATAAAAACAGCCCTTTACTGTCTCGCGTGGCTCCCCCTGCCAGTCCTGCATGGCCTGGGTGCCTGTCTGGGCTGGTGCCTGTGGATGACACCCGTTCGCGCAAAAAAGATAGCTGCTGCGAATATCGCCCTGTGCTGGCCGGAACTGACAGCCGCACAGCAGCACACACTGACACGCAAAAGCCTCGCAGAAACCGGCAAAACGCTGTTTGAAACAGGCGCCTTGTGGCTGCGCCCCGGCAAGCAGACCCTGTGCCTGATAAAACAGGTCAATGACAGTGAAATCGTCGAGCAGGCGCTGGCAAAAGGCAGGGGCGTCATTCTTGCCACACCACACCTGGGTGCATGGGAGGGTGCCGGCCTCTATTGTGCAGACCGCTTCGACCTGAGCTGTCTTTACCGCCCGCCCAGAAAACCCGGTATGGAACAGTTTATCAACACAGCTCGCAGCCGACTCGGCGGCCGCTATATTGCTGCTAATGCAAAGGGGACACGGTTACTTTATAAAACTCTCCGGCAAGGAAGGGTAATCGCCATGCTGCCTGACCAGGAGCCGAATGCCGGTGCCGGCCTGTTTGCACCGTTCTTCGGCACACCCGCCTACAGCATGGTACTACTGGCGCGCATGGCCACCAGGGACGCAACACCGGTGATTTTTGTCTGGTGTGAACGTCTGCCGCGGGGTCGCGGTTATCACCTGCACTTTCGTGAAATGCCAGACATCACAAACGCCACCAGCATGGAGGCGGCCGTCAACGCCACCAACAATGCGGTTGAATACTGCGTGCGCCAGTGCCCGGAACAATACCAGTGGAGCTATCGTCGTTTCCGCACCCGCCCGGAGGGTGAAAAACAGTTTTACTGAATTCGGGCCTGTCGTTTAGCTGCCTGCGTCGATAGCCTTCTGGGCGCGCTTTTGGAAAACCGTCATCTCTTTCGCAGCCTGCAAATCGCCCTTTCTGGTTGCAGCAGCGATACCACTCTCAAATGCCTCGCGTGCTGCCTGCTGATCACCCAGCGCCTGCAGCGCCTTGCCATAAATCTTCCAGGCCGCCGAATAATCCGGATCCTGTTCTACCGCGGTGCGCAAATGTTCGACCGCACTCGCCAGCTTGCCTTCCTTGAAGAGTGCACTGCCAAGGGTAAAGCGCAACAGCGCATTGTCCTGACCGCTGGCCAGCATGGCTTCAAGGTTTTCAACCATGCCCACGGCTAGCGCCTCCAGAAGGCACCGGTAAACAGAATCACCAGGGTGAAGACCTCGAGCCGCCCCAGCATCATGGCAAACGAGAGCGCCCATTTGGCCGGTTCATTCAGGTCCACATAATTAGTCCCGACACCAGCCAGCCCGGGACCCAGATTATTCATGCAGGCAGCCACGGCTGAAAACGCGGTGAGCTGGTCCAGCCCGGTCGCCATCAAAAACAACATGAGAACGACAAAGCTGCCCACATAGGCCGCAAAAAAACCCCACACCGCACTGATCACACGATCCGGCACCGGCTTGCCGCCAACCTTAACCGGTATCTGCGCATTCGGACGAATCAATCGCACGGTTTCCCGGTGCCCCTGCTTGAGCAATAGCAGGAAACGGATGACCTTGATGCCACCGCCGGTGGAACCCGCACAGCCGCCGATAAAACTGGCGAACAACAGCATCACCGGCAGGAAGCCGGGCCAGTCAAAATAGTGCGCCGTAGTGAAGCCGGTAGTTGTGCCTATCGACACCGCCTGAAACAGGCCGGCATACAAGGCGTCATCGATAAAAATATAGACCCCTGTGTAATACAGGTAGCTGACCGTAATCGCCGTGACAATCATCAGCACCATCAGGTAAGTCTTCAGTTCAGAGTCCTTGAAATACGCACTCAGACTCTTGGACCGCCAGGCGACAAAATGCAGCGCAAAATTCATACCGGCAAGCAACATGAACACAACTGCGATCATTTCAATGCTGGTGCTTTCGAAAAAACCGATACTCTCGTCATGCGTCGAAAATCCACCGATCGCAATGGTTGAAAAACTGTGGCCCACAGCATCAAAACCATTCATCCCTGCCAGCCAGTAACACAGCGCGCAGGCGATAGTGAGCGCCAGATAAATATACCAAAGCGCCTTGGCTGTCTCGGTAATACGCGGCGTCAGCTTGGTATCCTTCAGTGGCCCGGGCGTTTCTGCACGGTACAGCTGCATGCCACCCACACCCAGCATCGGCATGATGGCCACGGCCAGTACGATGATGCCCATACCGCCGAGCCACTGTAACAACTGGCGGTAAAACAGGATCG
>JAOUCV010000259.1 GCA_029859555.1 Gammaproteobacteria bacterium | reverse complement strand
TATGGCTGGTTGTGCAGGGCTATGGCTGGCACTGCAGTCCAGCCTGATTGACGCCTATCCCCTCGATGGCTATGAGAGTACCGGCATTGGCCGGCTGGAGGCACAACGGCTGGTGCAGGAAGGCAGGAAACCGGGAAAGAAGCGCCCTTCTGGCGAGTTACTGCCCTTGAGCAAGGTCAACCTGAGGTTGCTCAATCAACCGGATTTCCGCTTGCCAAAAGCTGACCCGGTACTGACCGAACAGATAAAGAAGATGCTCGGCATCGAAGTGGATCGTTATGGCATCGCGTTGCTGGATCTTTCCGACCCGGAGCAGCCCCGCTATGCGGAGTGGAACGGCAACCAGCATCAGAATCCGGGGAGCGTGGGAAAGATCCTTGTTGCACTCGGGGTGTTCCAGGCCCTCGCCGACATCTACCCCGATGATATCGAGGCACGCCGCCGGGTGTTGCGTGAGGCGATGATCACCGCTGATGATTTCAGCAAGTACGATCACCATACGGTGCGTTTATGGGACGAGGCGACGGGCGAGATCACCCGACGGCCGATTGAACCGGGCGACCGTGCTTCACTTTACGTCTATCTTGACTGGATGATGTCACCGAGTTCCAACTCCGCTGCCGGCATGGTACAAAAGCACCTGATCCTGCTTAAGCATTACGGCAAAGCCTACCCGGTTTCAGCGGAAGAAGAGGCACGTTTTTTCAAAGAGACGCCACGCACGGAGCTGGGAGAAATTTTCGAAGCGGCGATACAGTCCCCGGTAACCCGTAACGGTCTTGATCTCGATATGATTCGCCAGGGCAGTTTTTTCACCAAAGGTGGCAAGCAGCGAGTTCCCGGAACCAACAGCTACGCCACGCCGCGAGCGTTGATGGAATTCTCGGTCAGGATGGAGCAGGGAAAACTGGTAGACGAGTTTTCCAGCCTCGAGATCAAGCGGCTACTGTATATCACGGAGCGGCGTATTCGCTACGGGTCATCCGGTGTATTGAGACCCTCGGCGGTTTATTTCAAGTCGGGTTCGCTGTACAGCTGCGAGCCGGAAGAAGGCTTTGTCTGTAAAAAATACCATGGCAACAAGCGCAATTTCATGAACTCGCTGGCCATCATCGAGACACCGGCCGGGCAAAACCGGCTGCATTACATGGTTACCGTGCTCTCCAACGTATTGCGCAAAAATTCAGCGCAGGACCACCGCGACCTTGCGCGGGCAATTCATGGCATGCTGCTGAATGATCACCCTGAGCAGCCGCCGGGACCCGGGGAGTTGCCACCTTCGGCAACCTACGGGGAAGGATTCATTGGCTATGAGGCGGAAAGGCAGGCATTACGCCTCAAGTTTGAAACCCAGGAAGCACTGCTGGGACTCGGTTATGACATCGGCGATATCGACGGGGTGATCGGTACCAATACGCGCAAGGCCATCAAGGACTTCCAGCAGACACAGGGACTGAAGGCGGACGGCAAGGCATCAGAAAAACTGGTGCAGCAGATGCGCAAGGTGGCGCAGGAGAAGGGGTTGATCCGGGCGGATACCATTGCCAATCCGGTTCAACAGTAATAGTACAACTGGTCGAATAAATTCGACCCTGCTTATAAAAGGATAGACCTGATGTATGAAACGCTGGCCCTCATAGCCCTGTTTACTCTTGTTTACAGTTCGGTGGCCGGCGCCGTCGAGCGCACCTGGATCAGCGGCCCGATTGTATTCACCTGCTTCGGCTTGCTGGTCGGCCCCCTTGGCCTTGACCTGCTGTCATGGGAAACCGACAGTGAGACTATCCGCAGCCTTGCCGAAGTGACACTTGCCATGGTGCTGTTCACGGATGCCGCCGGCGCTGACATGAGCGTATTGAAGAAAACCGCCGGACTGCCGACGCGATTGCTGCTGATCGGACTGCCGTTGACCATTGTGCTCGGCTTTGGCGTCGGCGTACTGCTGGTTGACAGCCTGTCCCTGTTCACCATTGCCCTGCTGGCCACCATGCTGGCACCGACCGATGCCGCACTCGGCAAGGCGGTGGTCACCAACGAGTCGGTACCAGACAACATCCGCCAGGGCCTGAACGTGGAAAGCGGCCTCAACGACGGCATCTGTGTACCCATCCTGTTTGTATTTCTGGCTCTGGCGCTGGACAAGGCCGGTGATGCGGGACCCTGGACACTTGCCATCAAACTGGTGGTCGAGGAAATAGGTATCGGTCTTGCCGTTGGACTATTGCTAACCCTTGCTGCTGCCAAACTATTGAAAACTGCTTTGCGCCGTAAATGGCTAACCCCCACATGGATTCAGATTCCGGTCGTGGCACTGGCACTGAGTTGTTTTGCCGTTGCCCAGCTACTGGGTGGCAGCGGTTTTATAGCGGCCTTCTCGGGCGGCCTGTTGTTCGGTGCGCTTGCCAAAACTGAACGCGATCAATTCCTGCTCGCTGCAGAGGGCACCGGTGATACGCTGGCGCTGATCACCTGGGTGATTTTCGGCTCGGCCGTGGTCGGCCAGGCGATTGGCCACTTCAGCTGGCTTATTCTCATCTATGCACTATTAAGCCTGACAGTCATTCGTATGCTGCCCGTGTTTGTGGCACTAGCCGGCAGCGGTATCAGCACCGAAGGAAAACTGTTCATTGGCTGGTTCGGCCCACGCGGCCTCGCAAGTATCGTATTTGCCGTCATTGTACTGGACAGCAAGCTGCCAAATGCTGACCTCGTTGCGATGACGGTAACATGCACTATAATCCTCAGTATTATTGCCCACGGCATTACCGCCAACCCGCTGGTGGCAGCCTTTGCGGCAAAAACACGTTCCGACAAATAAACAAGGACCGGATTGATGCTGGAGTCAAATGCTGCAGCAGTCCCGAACCAGCGAGGTAGTCTGTTATGAGCCAGCATATATGTGACTCGGAGTTTCCCTTTTGCCCGGCAAATGCGAAGGTCGGGGAATTCTACAAACTGCGGGTGAAAGACCTGTCACCGACGCAATTCGCGGTCGGCAAGGCGGAGGTTGCTGTGCGTGCCGGGCGGATGCGCAAGAAACTGACCAAGGACCCGGGCAAACTGCACGACTACCTGCGCGTGCGGCCGATCCCGATCGTGGTGCGGGGCAAGAAGTTTTACCTGGTCGATCACCATCACCTGGTGCGTGCCCTGTACGACGTCGAGCACGAGTCACGTGGCGAGGATATCTGCGTGTACGTCAACGTGCTGGCAAACGCCAGCACACTGGAAGAGCTCTACTTCTGGAAGAGCATGCACGACCGCAACTGGGTATATCTGTTCGATCACACCGGCGGCGGCCCGCAGATGCCGAAGACACTGCCCAGGCACATCAAGGATCTCCAGTTCGATCCCTACCGGAGCCTGGCCTGGCTGGTCCGCGAACATCACGGCTATGTAAAAAACAATGCACCGTTCTCGGAGTTCAAGTGGGCGAATTTTTTCAGGGCCCGCATCCTGATGGACCACGACCTGGCCGCAGGCAAACACACCTTCGATAATTTCGCCTTCAAAATAGACAAGCAGGGCAAGCTGGAACTGACCGACGATGGCAGGGATGTCCTCGACGAAGTACTGTTCCTGGCGGCCAGCGATGAAGCACGCGGGCTGCCGGGTTTCAGGGGTTCCATCTCCTAGGAGAATCCCATGAGTTCAGCAAACAGCAATGCCGGGTGCGCTGTGTGCACCACGAATCAACAGTTTGCATATTCTTTTCGGTGCGCACAGCGCACCCTGCAAGGTTTCGTTATATCGTATCAGAGCTTCCCGGGAGAACGACATGTCATCACCAGATAACACCGGTTCAGGTTTCCAGCTGCCGTTCATGCAGGGCGTACTGCCGATAGATGCCTCCCGCATTCCGACCGAGCTGATTGCCGG
>JAOUCV010000258.1 GCA_029859555.1 Gammaproteobacteria bacterium | reverse complement strand
AAGGTGTACTCTTCCATTTCAATACAGTAGGTACACCAGTCAGCATAGAAGTCCAGCATCACCGGTTTGCCGGCAGCGATACTGGTCTGCAGCGCCGCTTCAAAATCTTCAATACTCTTGATTCTCCGGAACTGCAGGTGTTGCGTGGTGTTACTGCCCTCGCTGTTAACAACCATGCCGGAGCGGATCTTGTGCAGGGGGTCGAGCGGATTGTGAGCACCGGTGGTGGCACAGGCGATCAACACTGCGCCGTATATCAGCATGGCAACACCCAGTCCCTTCCAGAGCCGGTGCCAGCCGGAGATACCCTCCGGTAACGGGTCCAGGGCGCGCATGTAGATGGCGGAAACGATCAGCAGCAGTGCCCACATGACCAGGGTTACCGGGCCCGGGAGGATCCGTTCCAGCATAACGATGGCAACACCCAGCAGAATGACACCGAACACGGCCTTGACGGTATCCATCCAGCCACCTGCCTTGGGCAGCAGTTTGCCACCGGACGCGCCGATCACCAGCAGCGGGGCACCCATGCCATTGCCGAGCGCAAACATCGCCAGTGCGCCTGTCAGGTAGTCACCACTCTGGCTGGTATAGATGAGTGCGCCTATCAGTACCGGTCCTGCGCAGGGGCCGACGATCAGTGCCGACAGCACTCCCATAACGGCAACCCCCAGCAGTGTGCCGCCCTTCATACGGTTGCTGGTTTCGCTGAGCCGGGCCTGCATGGAGGCAGGTAATTGCAGGTTGTAAAAACCGAACATCGACAGCGCCAGCGCAATAAATACCAGTGCAAATGCGGTCAGTATCCACGGGTTTTGAAAGAAGGCCTGTACGCCAGCCCCGAGCTGCGCAGAAATTATGCCGATCACGGCATAGGTGATGGCGACCGCCTCGACATAGATCAATGAAAGGAAAAATGCCCTGCCTGTGGTAATGGCCTGTCCCTGTCCAACGATGATGCTGGAGAGAATCGGGATCATCGGGTAGACACAGGCTGTGAACGCCAGCAATACACCGGCAGCAAAGAAGAACACGATAGCCCACCACAGGCTGCTGTTTTGCAACACCTGTGCGAAGTCATCCTGGTTGGTGGAAGACAGCGAGGTGGCCGCTGCGCCGCTGCTGGCAGCTGGCGGCTGAATAATTGGTGCCGCTTGTGGCTTGTCCGGATCGTAGGCGGCCAGTGTCACGGCCAGCTGTTTCTTGATGGGCGGATAGCAGATGCCGGCCTCGGCACAACCCTGGTAGCCAAGTTTTACGTTTATTTCGGTGGCATCGGCAGAGCTGCGCGTCAGTGCTACCCGCGCCAGTACCTCGTTATGAAACACCTGTACATCGCCGAAGAATTCGTCATGTTTGACTTCGCCCTCCGGTATTTCAACGGCACTGACTGTTACGCCTTCGCTATCTGTTAGCTGTACGCTGAGTTTGTCGCGGTAGAGGTAGTAGTCTTCTGCAATGGTCCAGCGTACCAGCAGCGAGGTAGGCGACTCGGCAAGGATGTCGGCCTGAAAGGCGATATCCGGGTCAAGAAATTCATCATCGCCGGCGCTCAGGCCAAGATTGTCATCGAGCGCATTGAGTGCCTGCAGTGTTGTCTGTTGGTTGCTGCTGGCTGGCGGTGTTGCCGCCGGCATTTCGAGTTGTGCCAGCTGCGTGTGTGGCGGGTAACACACCCCGATATCGGCACAGCCCTGCGAGACGGCTTTTAGCTGGATGCTGTTGGCTGCGCCGGCGTTGCGGCTCACCGGGATGGTCGCGCTGACCTGGTTGCGAAAGGTAGCTATTTTACCGAAGAATTCATCGTCCTTTATTTTACCGGCAGGCAGCACGGCCTCACCCAGTTCAACGCCGGCGGTCTCGCTGCTGAAACGAATGCGGTCGCGGTACATGTAGTAGCCATCCGCGATCTTCCAGTCAACTTGCAGGGTTGCGTCATCCTGTACCGTGGCGGTAAAGGCAAACGCCTGGTCCGGCTCCAGCAGTTCTTGTTCGACGTTGTTTGACGGCCCGGGCGCAGCAAAGACTGTGCTGAACAGTAGCAGCCCCAGTGCTGTTGCTCTGGAAAGTCCGGTTATAAGGCGATGAGGTTGTTTTTTATCCATTGAATATAGTCGGCTTGTCCGGTGTCAATTGGGACTGCAATGATTTCCGGAAGTTCGTAGGGATGCAGCTCCAGTATCCTTGTTTCCAGCAGAGGCCAGACTGCTTCACTGGTCTTGATGAGCAGCAACAGTTCCTCGCTATGCTCTACCGCATCCTTCCAGCGGTACACGGACATAACTGACGGGATTATATTAACGCAGGCAGCCAGTTTTTCGGAGACCAGCGTATCGGCAATTTGCCCGGCTGTGGTCTCGTCGGGCACAGTACACAGGGCTATGCGTAAATCCGGGTGCATCCGTTCAATATACCTGACTCCAGAATGAAAAGTGAGATAGCGCAGGCAAATTGCTACAGCCGGGCGCTGTTGCTTTTGTTCAGGCCCATGCCACTATGCTGCTGTCGGTAGCGCTTCAATTCAGGTATGTTTGCCGCATGAACCCGTTCCCTGCCTTGTTGTTGCTGTTCCTGCTGGTGCCGCTGGTCGAGATTTACCTGCTGATCCAGATCGGCGGTGTCATCGGTGCCTTCCCGACGGTCATGCTGGTGGTGTTTACCGCCGTTCTCGGCGCAGCGCTGGCGCGCTACCAGGGGCTGGCAACACTGCAGCGCCTGCAGGCAACCATTGCGCGTGGCGAGACGCCTGCAATCGAGGTGTTTGAGGGTGTGCTGTTGCTGGTGGGTGCGTTACTGCTGTTAACCCCCGGCTTCCTCACGGACCTGCTGGGGTTTGCCTGCCTGATCCCGCTGACACGACGTGCCCTGGCCTTTTGGCTGCTGAAGCGGGTCACCGTGGTTACGCCCGGCGGCGCCCCTCGTAAGGGTCCTGAGAGTGGTCAGTCGCGCACTCTGGAAGGCGAGTTTCGCCGCGAGGACGACTGAGCTGCTGTAGCCTGATTTCCAAAGAATAATATTGTCGCCACGGAAGCACACGGAATTACACGGAAAAATGATTTTAAGACAGTATGCTTCAGTGGCAAGATAAGTCCTTTAGGCAATATCATTCCAGCGGGTACCCTCCGGATCTTTATGGTTTTCGTTGACGCCCTGCCGGGATCCCCGGCCGTAATCCTTGACACCTTCATATTCGACGCTATTATTAGCACTCACAAGAGGTGAGTGCTAATAATTGGTGCTTGTCGTATTTTGTCCACTAGAAGTGAAAGTCCGTTTGAAGGAGATAAACCTATGAATATTCGTCCATTACAGGATCGTGTGATTCTGAAGCGTATGGAAGAAGAATCCACCTCAGCAGGTGGGATTGTAATCCCTGATTCAGCCACAGAGAAACCATCTCGTGGAGAAATTGTTGCAGCTGGAAAGGGAAAGCGCCTTGAAAGTGGCGACATTGTCCCACTTGACGTCAAGGTCGGCGACACTGTTCTGTTTGGCAAGTACTCCGGTACCGAGGTCAAGGTCAACGGTGACGACCTGCTGGTGATGCGTGAAGAAGACATTATGGGCGTGATCGAGGCCTGAGCGCTTCCATATCCCCCAACCAACTGAATTTAATTTAAGAGGAATTTGTCATGTCGGCAAAAGAAGTGAAATTTGGAGATGACGCGCGTTCACGCATGGTGGCAGGTGTCAATGTACTGGCCAACGCGGTCAAGGTAACTCTGGGCCCTAAAGGCCGTAATGTTGTGCTGGACAAGGCCTTCGGCGCACCGACGATCACCAAGGACGGCGTATCCGTTGCCAAGGAGATCGAACTGGACGACAAGTTTGAAAACATGGGCGCGCAGATGGTCAAGGAAGTTGCTTCCCAGACATCTGACGT
>JAOUCV010000257.1 GCA_029859555.1 Gammaproteobacteria bacterium | reverse complement strand
CCAAAACCTTCGCGCCTGCAAGGCGCTCCTGCGGGTGCTTCTAATGGTGTAGGAGCGGACCCTGTCCGCGATGGGGTTGGGGTTAGCAAGGTTTCCAAAACCTTCGCGCCTGCAAGGCGCTCCTGCGGGTGCTTCTAATGGTGTAGGAGCGGACCCTGTCCGCGATGGGGTTGGGGTTAGCAAGGTTCCCAAAACCTTCGCGCCTGCAAGGCGCTCCTGCGGGTGCTTCTAATTATGCAGGAGCGCCTTGCAGGCGCGAAGGGTGTCTGGCCATCGGTGCTTCAGAGCTTGTTATGCGAGCCGTCGCAAAACGGTTTGTCACTACTGTGCTTGCAGCCGCATAAATACACCTTGGTGGTTTCCGTAATTTCAAACTTCAGCGGCGTAAATTCTGTATCCTTGTGCGAACCGTCGCAAAACGGCTGATTCTGTGACTTGCCGCAGGCGCACCACCAGTAGCTGCCGGGTTCGAGTTCAACGGGATACGGTGCTTTTTGCGCAATGACGGGTTCTGACATAATGACCTCTGCTGTGAATGGGGAATGTTCGTGAGTGTGAGTAAAGCACCGCCACTGCTGCAAATCAACAGGCTGCATCGCTTGATGGTTGGGCCCTTGAGCCTGGTCGTTGATGAAGGTGATTGCCTGTGTATTTCCGGTGCATCCGGCAGTGGCAAGTCCCTGTTGTTAAGGGCGATAGCCGACCTTGATCCACATGAGGGACAGGCCTTGATGCAAGGTGTAGCAGCAACGGAGATTGAACCGCAACTGTGGCGTTCGCGTATTGGCCTGTTGCCACCGGAAAGCTACTGGTGGCTGCCGCAGGTGAAAAACCATTTTCGCAATGGCATGCCGCTGCCGCTGGAACAGATTGGCATGTCTGCTGAAATACTGGATCAGCCGGTTGCCCGACTTTCAAGCGGTGAGCGACAGCGACTGGCATTGATGCGGCTATTATCTAACCGGCCGCGTATCCTGCTGCTGGATGAGCCAACAGCCAACCTGGATCCTGTAAATACCCGGCGTGTTGAGGAGGTCATTACCAGCTACCGTCGCGAGAACAAGGCGGCCGTAATCTGGGTCAGCCACGATGTCGAACAGGTGGCGCGTGTCGCCAATCGACATTACGAAATGCGCGATGGCGGCTTGCACGCAACAGAGATAGAGGGGCGGCAATGGTTGAGTTAAGCACAGTCGACCTGCTGATTGCCTCGCTGCTGGTGGTGTTGCTGGCACTGCTGTCGCTGCGGCAGCAGTCGAACATCAGCCGGCAACTGATCATTGCCGCGGTGCGCACCGCCGTGCAGTTGACCCTGGTTGGCCTGGTGTTAAAAGTCCTGTTTGAAAATGCCACGCTTGGCTGGGTAACGCTGATGGCATTGTTTATGCTGTTCGTTGCCGGGCGTGAAGTAATGATGCGCCAGGAGCGGCGCTTCAAGGGCTGGTGGGGTTACGCGGCAGGAACTTTTTCGATGTTCCTGTCATCGTTTGCGATTACCGTGTTCGCACTCGTTGTTATTCTCGGTAACGATCCCTGGTATGAACCACAGTACGCCATTCCATTGCTGGGTATGCTGCTCGGTAATACCATGAGTGGCATTGCCATTGCGATGGACCGCTTGACGCATGCGGCATGGGAACAACGTCATATTATCGAAGCGCGCCTGATGCTCGGCGAGACCGCGAATGAGGCGATTTCAGGATACCGTAACCAGGCGGTACGCAGTGGCATGATACCCATCATCAATGCCATGGCGGCGGCAGGTGTTGTCAGCCTGCCGGGTATGATGACTGGCCAGATACTCGCCGGTACGCTGCCTGTTGAAGCAGTTAAGTACCAGATACTTATCATGTTTCTTGTTTCTGCCGGTACCGGTCTGGGAACGCTGGCGGCGGTTCATATCGGTGCCAGTCGCCTGTTTGATAGCCGCCAACGCCTCTGTCTTGATCGCCTGAGGGAGCCATGAAATCACTCTATATGAAGGGCATGATCGCGCTGTTGCTGTTTGCCAGCGGTACCTGCCTGGCGGAGATTTACAAGTGTACCGATGCACAGGGCAAGACCCGCTATGCGGATAAACCCTGCAGCGGCAGTGCGGTAATTATCACGCCTGAAAAGGCGCCGCCCGTTAGCGAAGACAGTGAACAGCGCATGGAAAAAACGCAACGTTTATTGCGTGCCTACGATGCCGAGCACGCGGAAGAACGTGAACAAGAGGCGGCTGTCAAGAACGAAAAACTGCAGCGGCAGCAGAAATGTGCAGAAGCGAAACGTTATCAACGCGGTGTCACGCAGGCGGGCCGTGTCTATGCCTATGATGAGAAAGGTCAGCGTTATGATCTCAGCACAGAACAACGTGCAGCCGAGGAATCCAGTGCGCAGCAAAAGGTTGAACACTGGTGTGATAGCGACTAGCTGCCGCGCGACTGCAAACAACGAGGTTTACGATGAAAACCGGTGTGATTGGGCTTGGCGCCATGGGTGCGCCGATAGCGCGTAACCTGCATAAGGCGGGATACTTGCAGTGTGTCTGGAACCGAACGCCTGACAAGGCGCAGCAACTGGGTGACGAACTCAAGGTCAGTGTTGCGCATGACCCGGCGATGCTGGCGAGGCAGTGTGAACTGATCCTGCTATCGGTATCGGCAGACAGTGATGTGCTGGACGTGGTGCAGTCGTTGTTGCCAGGGCTGGCCCCGGGCACGGTGGTCATTGACACATCGACTGTCAGTCGCGAGACGGCCAGGCAGGTCGCTGACATGCTGCAACCGGCCGGGGCGGCATTTCTGGATGCGCCGGTATCGGGCGGCACCGAAGGCGCACGCCAGGGCACGCTTGCCATTATGCTGGGTGGCGAGACGGCTGTCGTCGAACAGGTAACAGCAGTACTTGACAGCATCGCCGCCAGTATTACGCATATGGGGCCGGTTGGGTCCGGGCAGGCAACCAAGGCGGTCAACCAGGTGATGGCTGCCGGTATCAACCAGGCAGTGACCGAGGCGCTGGCGTTTGCAACGGCGCTGGAATTACCACTGGACAAGGTGATCGGTGTCACCGGTTCCGGCGCCGCGGGTAACTGGTTTCTTGATCACCGTGGGCCCACCATGACCCGGAATAAATACGACCCCGGTTTCCGGGTGGCGCTGCACCACAAGGACCTGGCCATCTGCAAGCACATGGCTGAACAGTTTGATGTCGCCATGCCGGTTGTCGAGATGACGCTGATTCACTACCGGCGCCTGATGGAGGCCGGTTACGGTGATGAAGATATCTCGGCGCTGTTTCGTGAAAAACTCAAGCTGTTTGCAGGCAACAATAAACGCCCTTAACGCCCCGGGATCAACCGGCGTTTCACAAAACTATCCTGCCCCCGGGCCGCCTTTCTTTTGTCTGGTCAACAGGATTCAGGCAGATGACCGGTCTTTACCAGTATCAGGGTTTCTTGTTCGACCCGGGGATTGTGCGTGCTTAAATGCGGACTGCGTATCCAGCTGCCGGCCGGGTAGCGGCCGTACTCATCTATAAATTCACCGGATATCACCAGTATCTCTTCGCCACCCCAGTGCTGGTGTGGCTGAAAATGTTCGTTCTCCGGCCAGTAGACCAGTGCGGTATGTTGCGTCCGGAATTCATGCAGTGACAACACG
The DNA here is from genome assembly GCA_029859555.1 of Gammaproteobacteria bacterium. Taxonomy (GTDB): domain Bacteria; phylum Pseudomonadota; class Gammaproteobacteria; order UBA9214; family UBA9214; genus UBA9214. The sequence continues at coordinate 240 of JAOUCV010000257.1, read as the reverse complement.
ACCAGGTTGCCAATGCCGTCTTGCCACTGGTGATCATCCGGGCGAACCACGACATGAGCCGTATCTTCCGGGTGAAACTGGTCCAGCTTCACAAACAGCTTGCAGCCGTCGCGGGTAAAGGGGGCATGTCTTGAACCCGGCGGGTTGCGAATATACGTGCCCGTCGGGTAATCACCGGACTCATCAGAGAAGGTCCCCTTTAGAACAAATATTTCTTCGCCCAGTGGATGGCTGTGTTGC
>JAOUCV010000256.1 GCA_029859555.1 Gammaproteobacteria bacterium | reverse complement strand
GAGCTGTTCGATGCCTTGCGCGGCGTTGCCGGGCGCCATGTGGCGGAGGTGGAAAAACTGGTTAATACCTATTTAACCGTGAAAGATGAGCTGGAACCTGTCCCCCGCCAGGAACTCCTTGAGCGGGTGCGCAACGGATTGGTCACTGTGCTGGATGTTCGGCCACCGCAAGAGTATGCGGCAGGACATGTGCCTGGCGCCGTTAATGTGCCTCTCTCCGAACTGGAACAACATATAAAAGATCTCAACCCGAAACAGGAAATCGTTGCCTACTGCCGCGGACCTCACTGTGTACTGGCCTTCGATGCCGTGGCGAGCCTGAGAGAAAAAGGGCTAAAGGCACGACGCCTGGAGGACGGCTATCCGGAATGGAAAACGGCCGGCCTTCCGGTGGAGACCGGTTCCAGCTGAGTCCGGATTTTTCACATAGCAAGAATCACGCAAGCTGTAATCGCGAATCCGGGAGTGGCCATCCCGGTAATTCAGTAGACAAGGGGATCGTCTGAATGTCCGGACTGGCGGCGCACTCAAGCGCTCGACGCCTGGTTTCGAAATGGCGGCTTGGAGTCGTAGCTTCCCGGCCAGTTTCGATCAGTCGAATCTGCCATCCTTGTTCGTCATTCAAACTGAGCATCCGGGCCGCGCACCTGTGACGCTTTGTAGTTGCAGAGACATCCAGTGCCTCGGAAAGGCGTACCTGTTTTACCCGCTGCGCCTCATTTCCCACCAGCAAACCGGGGTCCTGTGTCAGGCCAGTGCTATGTTTGCCTGTGATTTGTAAATTATTTATTTAAATCAATAATTTTGTTACATTCATAACGGTGATTATTTCACGCAAAATCAGTGAAAGGACCTGACCGGGCATGTCCAGCGGGAATGGCAAGCTGCATCTCATACTGATAAGCATTCATGGCCTGATCCGTGGCCACGATATGGAGCTGGGCATTAATGACGACACCGGTGGCCAGACCCGCTATGTGGTGGAACTGGCCCGCACCCTCGGTGAGCGTGACGATGTGGCGCGAGTAGACCTGCTGACCCGGAGGCTGCTGGACTCGGCCGTCAGTTCGGACTATGCACGCCGGCAAGAACAACTCACCGATAAAGTCAGCATCATCCGCATTGATTGCGGCGAAGACGCCTACCTTCCAAAGGAACAGTTGTGGGATTGTCTTGACGCCTTCGCAGACAATGCCCTGGGCTTCATCCGCGAGAATCAGCTGACGCCGGATATTGTCCACAGTCATTATGCGGACGCCGGGTATGTCGGCATCCGCTTGTCGAGCCAACTGGGAATCCCGCTGCTGCACACCGGTCACTCGCTGGGGAGGGTGAAACGCCAGCGGCTACTGGCCAGTGGCCTGAAGCGTGATGAAATCGAACGCCAGTACAATATTTCCCGGCGCATCGAGGTTGAGGAAGATGTACTGGGTGTTGCGGACCTGGTGATCACCAGTACCCACCAGGAAATCGAGGAACAATACGGCTTGTACAAGCACTACCAGCCCGAACAGATGACGGTCATCCCGCCTGGTACGGAACTGGATCTGTTTTTCCCGCCAGACGGCAGTGAGCAGCGCAGCCCAATGCGGCGCGAACTGGTACGCTTTCTGAATCACCCGGACAAACCGATAATCATGGCGATGTCGCGACCGGACAAGCGCAAGAACCTGGGCACACTGCTGGAAGTATTTGGAGAGTCCGTTGAGCTGCAGCGGGCCGCCAATCTGGTGATCATTGCCGGTACCCGGGATGATGTCCGTGAAATGAGCAGCCGGCCGCAGGAAATACTGACCGACCTGCTGCTGACCATTGACCAGTACGACCTGTATGGAAAAGTGGCCTACCCGAAACACCATCAGCAGGATGATGTGCCGGTCCTCTACCGCCTGGCGTCCGCCAGTGGTGGTGTGTTCATCAATCCCGCACTGACTGAACCGTTTGGACTGACGCTGATCGAGGCTGCTGCCAGCTACCTCCCGATCGTGGCAACCGAGGACGGCGGGCCGCGCGATATCACCAGCAATTGCCACAACGGTTACCTGGTCGACCCGCTGGACAAGTCCGCCATCAAGAAGGCCTTGCTGAAGATTCTCAGTGATACCAAGACCTGGCAGACACTCGCAGACAATGGCCTGGCAGGAGTGCGGCGTCACTATTCCTGGGACGCGCATGTCGAGCAGTACCTTGATGCCGTGCACTTCACTGTGAACCGGGCCGAGCCCCCTGCGCGCAGGCCACTACTGCGCACGCCATCGCTGTACCACGACCGCGCAATCTTCAGTGATCTTGACCAGAACCTGCTGACCGATCCGAAGTCACTGGCGAAATTTATTACAGTGATGCGGGAGAACCGCAAGTGCGCAACCTTTGGTATTGCCACGGGGCGGCGGCTGGACGCCGCGCTGCGCGTGATGAAGCAATACGGTATTCCGCAACCCGATGTGCTGATCACCAGCCTCGGTACGGAAATCCATTATGCACCGCGCCTGACTGCTGATTATGCGTGGGTGCATCACATTGACCACCTCTGGAACAGGAAGTCCGTTTTACGGATTCTTGCGGATCTGCCGGGCATCAAGCTGCAACCCAGGGCCGAACAGAGCAGTTTCAAGATAAGCTATTACATCGACCCCAACCATGCACCGGGCCTGGAGGAAATCAACAACCTGCTGCACCAGCATGAACAGACCGTTTCGGTGTTCATATCATTTGGCCAGTTCCTCGATATCGTTCCCGTGCGGGCCTCGAAGGGTTTTGCGTTACGCTGGTTCGCTGACCAGTGGGGGATCCCGCTGGAACATATGCTGGTGGCGGGAGGATCCGGCGCTGACGAGGACATGATGCGGGGTAATACCATGGCGGTTGTCGTCGCCAATCGCCATCACGAGGAACTCTCTGCGCTGATGGATGTGGAACGCATCTATTTCGCAAAACAGCCGTATGCAGCGGGCATCCTCGAGGCGATCGAACACTACCGGTTCTTCCGCAGTTGTGATGCAGGCCAGGCAGAATGACCGATTTTTCAGACCAGCGTCCGGTGATATTCGGGGAGGCCCTGTTTGACCGGTTTCCCGACGGCAGTGTGGTGCTTGGCGGAGCACCCTTTAATGTCGCCTGGCACCTGCAGGCCTTTGGCATGGAGCCGCTGTTTATTTCCCGGGTGGCGAATGATGCCCTCGGCCGCACGATACGTGACACCATGCATGCCTGGGAGATGGATACCTCCGGTCTGCAGCTCGATTCTGCTCATCCGACCGGCAGCGTCGACATCCGCATCGAGAACGGTGAACCCGGCTACGATATTGTCGACAACCAGGCCTATGACTTCATTGACCCCGCCGCGATGCCGCCGCTGCCGGACTGTGCGCTGCTTTACCATGGCAGTCTTGCAGTCCGCAATGCCGGCTCCGGGCGGGCATTGCAGCAACTGCAGCAGGGCCGGGAGCTGCAGCGGCTGGTTGATATCAACCTGCGTTCTCCCTGGTGGCAGCGGGAAACCGTCATGTCACTGTTACGGGGCGCGTGCTGGATCAAACTGAATGAAGTTGAGCTGGCGCTGCTGGTGCCCGAAGTAGAGACACTGCAGGCACAAATGCAGCACTTGCAGGAGTGCTGCGCGGCCAGGCTGCTGATTGTCACATGCGGGGCTGCAGGTGCCATGGTGCTGACGTCCGGCGGCGAGGAATTCAGGGTGGAGCCACAGGGCCACAGCGAGGTCATCGACACGGTAGGTGCAGGCGATGCCTTTACCAGTGTGATGCTGCTGGGCCTGCTGCGCGGCTGGGGTGTGCCGTTGATGCTGGAGCATGCCCAGGCGTTTGCCTCAGCCATAACGGGCGTCCGCGGGGCAACGCACAACGATCCCGGGTTTTACCAACCATTCATTGAAAACTGGAAATTGATA
>JAOUCV010000255.1 GCA_029859555.1 Gammaproteobacteria bacterium | reverse complement strand
CTTCGTACAGGGCTGGTATTATTCAAAGGCGCTGACTGCAGCCGAACTGGCAGAATTTCTTCGGGGGTCCGCGCCCTGATACCGGGCCGATACTGCCGATTTGACGGTTACGATAGCAGCGGCCGGGATTATTCAGGCTGATTGAAAAGATTAATACGTTCCTCAACAGGGACCAGGAGGCTTAAAAGTGGGTGATGTGAACTATCAGGATGCGCGCGTGCTGGTTGTCGATGATAACGAAATGAACCGGGATATCCTGGCTCGCCGACTTTCTCGTATCGGGCTTAAGGTCGATACTGCCGAAGACGGCAATACCGGTCTCGACAAGATTTTGACTGGTGAATACAATCTGATCATGCTCGATATCATGATGCCGGACATTGACGGTATTGAGGTGTTAAAGCGAACGCGTGAATTCTTTTCCAAAACGGAATTACCCGTCATTATGGCAACGGCAAAGGATGAAGGTGCCGATCTTGCCGAAGCCTTGTCACTGGGTGCCAATGATTACGTCACGAAACCGCTGGATTTCAAGGTGGTGCGGGCGCGTGTTGATAATGTGCTGGGCTATACGCAGGCGGCGAACGAGTTGACCCTGGCAAATGAACGCATGAGGAGTGACCTGGAGGCGGCTGCACGTGTGCAGCAGTCACTGTTACCGGACGAGCATGTGGATGTTGAGGGTGCCGAATTTATGTGGCACTACAGGCCCTGTGACGAACTTGCAGGCGACGGCCTTAATGTTTTCAAATGCGATGATGAGAATGTGGCGATGTATGTGATGGATGTTTCCGGGCATGGTGTTGCAGCTGCATTGCTGTCAGTTTCAGTTACACACCACCTGTCACAATTGATTGGCAGCTCTGATGAGTCTGCGCAATGTGATATGACAGCTGACAATGTAGTCAGTCCTGCATGGCTTGCCAGTAATCTGAATGCACTATTCCCGATGCAGTCGGTTGGGCGCCATTACTTCACTTTTGTATATGGCGTCTTGAATGTGAAGACCCGGCAGTTCTGCTTCGTCAGCGCGGGCAGTCCCGGGCCGCTGGTGGTGCATGCCGACGGTACTTCCGAGGTGCATGATGTGCCGGCTGTACCTATTGGCATGTTCCCGGACTCGGAGTATGTCGATACCGTTATTCAGTTGCAGCAGGGAGATCGCCTGTATCTGCATTCTGATGGCCTCTACGAGGAGCGTCACCCGGAAACGCGTGAGGAATTCGGGCGCACACGAATGCAGCAAGCATTGTCTGCGGCGGCAGGTGATCCTTTTATTGTCAGTCTGGATAATCTGTTACAGTCCGTTATAGACTGGCACGGGAGTGAGGCGTTGTCTGATGATGTCGCAGTGATGGCGGTGTCGGTCAAGGGTTGATTAATCCCTTCTGTTTTTTTATTCAAATGCAGGTTTTGCTTTTAAATGAAAATGATTGAGTCGATATATTTTCGCACTGGTGCTGCAGCTTCCGGTATCAAGATACTTTCCATTGCTTGTGTGCTCGCTGTTAACAGTGCCTGTACAACACTGGGTCCTGATTTTGTTCCTCCGGAGGCAGCTGAACCTGCAGAATGGAGCGGTGACGATACTGGCACCCTGGGGAGCGAAACTGCAGACAGGCATGACTGGTGGAAAGTTTTTAATGACCCGGTCCTGGATCGTATCGTTGAAAAAGTTTACCAGCAGAATTTGTCATTACAGGTTGCCGGTCTGAGAATACTTGAAGCGCGTGCCCAGTTGGGCATTGCGGTCGGCAATCAGTATCCGCAGTTGCAACAGGCAGGCGGCTCGGCAACCCGTAACCGTCTCAGTGAGAACAGTCCGAATTACAGTCCCGGTGTGGACAAGAATTTCATGGATTATCAGGCGGGATTTGATGCGGCCTGGGAAGTAGACTTCTGGGGGCGTTTCCAGCGTGGTATCGAATCGGCAGATGCAAATCTCTCGGCAAGTGTGGCGGACTATAACAATGCCCTTGTGACCCTGACAGCGGAGGCAGCCAGGACCTATGTCATCATTCGCACGCTGGAAGAGCGTTTGGTGATTGCGCATGAAAACATCAAGCTGCAGGAGGAAAGCCTGCGCATCGCCAACGTACGTTTTACAAATGGTGCAACCACGGAGCTGGATGTACAGCAAGCTATCTCCAATCTTTCCGAAACCCGTGCCCAGGTTCCGGCATTGCGTCAGACGCTGCGCCAGGCAAAGAACGTTCTCAGTACGCTGCTGGGTATGCCACCGTCAGATCTTGCGGAGATTCTTGGTGGACCTGGAGATATTCCGGTGGCTGCCACACATATTGCTGTGGGGGTCCCGGCAGAACTGTTACGCAGGCGTCCGGATGTGCAATTCGCAGAGATGCAGGCAGCCAGCCAGAGTGCGCTCATTGGCGTAGCCAGAACAGAATTATTCCCGAGGTTTTCCCTGATCGGCTCTATCGGTTATGCCACCAGTGATACCAATAGCAGTAGTTCCGGTGACCTGTTTGACTCTGACAGTCTGACCTATATTGCCGGGCCGACCTTCCAGTGGAATATCCTTAACTACGGCCGACTGAAAAACAATGTCCGTGTCCAGGATGCGCGTTATCAGCAAACTATTGTCAACTACCAGAATACGGTGCTGACTGCATATCAGGAAGTTGAAGATGCGATGGTGGCGTTTATCCAGTCACAGCAGGAGAGCATGTTCCGCGCAGAGGCAGCAACAGCATCAAAAAAATCAACAGAAATTGCAAATATCCAGTACCGGGAAGGCGCGGTTGATTTTCAACGGGTAATCGATTCCGAACGCACGCTGGTGTTGCAGCAGGATCGCTGGACCAATACACGCGGTGATATAGCTCTGAATCTTATTGCCATGTACAAGGCGCTGGGTGGTGGTTGGGAATCACGTGCAGGTGATCCATATATTTCCGAGAAGAACCGTTCAGAAATGGAGCAGCGCACAGACTGGGGTGACCTGTTGACAGAAACGAATGCAGAGGCAGGTGAGCAGGAATGAAGTGATCGCTCGCAACTTGTCTGGTGAAGCGGAGCAGAGCAGTGATCAAATATTGGCAAGCATGGTCAGTTCATGAAATATCAGCAGTGAATAGAGCGGTACCATTGCATACACCAGGTAGCGAACTGCGATGTATTTGTAAATGCGGAAGTTGAAATGCATCACCAGGATAATCAGCGCTGCACCCGTTACCGACATTTTCACTACGGTAAACAGGTGAACATCTCTCTGTATCAGGTAGTCCATTAGACCGTTCAACTCAACGGCGCCCTTGCTGAGCAGTACGATGGTCAGGAAGGCGTCTGCAAAGCACAGCAGAATTATGGTGAAGGTTGCAGCCAGCGGCCAATGGCCGTACCAGTCAGTATAGCTGTTGAGGTTATCTCCCTCGCGTTGTGAGCTGCGACGTCTGTGCAGCGTCAAGGCACCCCAGAGCGTTTTCAGCGACGGTTTTCGCCGGTTCAGGCTGCGTTGCTCAATAGCCCTGTCGTCAATTTTTTCCGGTTCAAGTTCCACTTGCACCTGCCTTTCTTTATGTTTTTTATCGGGAAAGCACATCAAAATCTTGCAAATCCTGTACCGGGGTTAACAAACCTATGTTTTTGATAGTGTTTATGGGGGCTGATTGTTACGTTTGCCGGCGCAATGTAGCAACTGTCAGTTATATTGACGGACAAATCGACAAAAGGTTTCATGAACTGCCATCAATACAGATAGTTAGGGTTGTCCCGTAGTTTAATCTTGTGTCAATAAATCCGACAAAATACTTTTTTTAGAACCGGAAAACAGCCTGTCGGCAAGAAAGCCCTATTGATTAACTTACATTCTTTCAGGCGCGGGCGATATGCTGAAAGGCATCACAGGTATCGGTCCAGACACACAAGCGTTTTTTATGGCAGATATAAATGTTGTTATAGCA
>JAOUCV010000254.1 GCA_029859555.1 Gammaproteobacteria bacterium | reverse complement strand
CCCTGTATCAGCTCTCCAGAATGGCCGGCAAGAGATCAACACAATAATCGCGGACGCGGTCCGCTCCTACAACACCAGCCACACGACAATCGATATATTTGCAGGAGCGGACCGTGTCCGCAATATAGTTCCTTACAGGTATTCCGACCAGTCGCGACTGTCATCGCCAAATACCAGGAAAAACGGGTTCAGCAGCGAGTCCTTGGTGTTATAGCGCAGCGGTTGCATGTCGGTGCCGGTGACGAAACCACCCGCCTGTTCAACAACGCACTGCGCAGCGGCGGTATCCCATTCTGACGTCAGCCCCAGCCGCGGGTAGATATCGGCAACACCTTCAGCCACCAGGCACAGTTTTAATGAACTGCCCATGCCAACCATTTCGTGCTCACCGAGTTTCTCAAGAAACCGGTTCAGCGAATCGCCACGATGCGAGCGACTGCCGACGACCATCAGTGGTCCCTCTCCCAGCTTTCTGACACGGATGGCGCGGCGTTCACCGGCCTGCTGCTTGAAGGCGCCCTGCCCCTTGCAGGCCAGGTAACTAACGCCCGTGACCGGTACGTACACCACACTCAGCACCGCGACACCGTCAACAATCAGGGCGATGTTGACGGTAAATTCTCCGTTACGCTTGATAAATTCCCGGGTACCGTCCAGCGGATCAACCAGCCAGTAGGTCTTCCACGCTGAGCGCTCTGCAAATGGCAGGCTCGCTGATTCCTCTGACAAGACCGGTATTTCCGGCGTCAACGCCGTCAGGCCGTCAACGATTGCATGGTGAGAGGCAAGATCGGCTGCCGTCAGCGGTGACTTGTCGTCCTTTTCCTGCACGGAAAACTCATCGCTGTTATAGACCTCGAGAATTTTTTCACCGGCGAGCTGTGCCAGCTCGACGACCGCTTCCAGCCAACCGCCAATATCCTGATCAACCGTACTATTATTCATCTTTTTTCCTTGTGGAGTAGCAATGACACATTCAACTCAATGAGCCCGGACCTGCCGGACATCCGATCTGCTACCATACCGGATCAACCCGGTTAACGCACAGGCAAAACATGGTTCCATGGCAACAAATCGAGACTGTCTTTCTGGATATGGATGGCACCCTGCTGGACCTGCACTTTGACAATCATTTCTGGCAGGAACACGTACCGCTGCGGTATGCACAACGCCACGATCTCGATATCGATACCGCCAAGTCACAACTCATTCCCAAGTTCCGGCTCAAGGAAGGCACCATGGACTGGTATTGTGTCGACTACTGGAGTCGCGAACTGAACCTGGATATCGCCAGCCTGAAGCGCGAAATCAATCACCTGATCGCGGTCCACGAGCATGTCGTGGACTTTTTGCAGCAAACCCGGGCCTGCGGCAAGAGAGTCGTCATGCTGACCAACGCCCATGCCAAGAGCCTTGATCTGAAAATGGAAGTTACCGGCCTCGCCCATGCCTTTGATGCGCTGGTCTGCGCACACGATATTGGCTACCCCAAGGAAGACCTGCGTTTCTGGTCACAGCTGGGAAAACAGGAACCCTTCAGAAAGGAAACCACGCTGTTCATTGATGACAGCCCGTCGGTACTGCGCACCGCCAGGGAGTTCGGCATCTACCATATCGTGGCCGTGCGCAAACCGGACAGCAAGTCTGCGCCACGGCAAGTGGATGGGTTTAATGCGATTGATTCGTTCTCCGAGATCATGCCGGCAGGCTAACGCCCGTACAACACCCGCTTAGGAATTGTTCAGTTGCTGATCGCGGCTTGCAGCAAACTGGCCCCAGGTTCTGAAACGCTTGCGCACATACGTCAGCAGCGCATCATAACCATCAAAGTACAGCTCAAAACCCTCGCTCGAGTCCTGGTCAAACTCGCAGAAATCATTGGTATATTCGCGGCAAATAATCGGCCGGTCATCATAGATACCGCAACGTCCGTCCGCGAGCAGGTGGGTACAGGCATTGTTAATAAGCAAATACCAGCCATCTTCGTCCTTGTATGCCTGGATATCACGGTGTGACAACTGCCACAGCATGTGATCGAAGTCGCGCATGGAACGTGGTGTCACCAGCTCTTCGGTGATATAGGTGCAACATTTGGAGTTGGTACAGAAACCGCACTTGTTCTCGGTGGTGATTTTAACACCGACGGGGACATTTCTTGCTATGGACATGGAAAGCTCGAGTAACTACGGGTTCACGGTGAAGCAAAGCGTAACATGAGGTTTCTGCATTGTCGCGCCATAAGCGCTGCGACTTACTCGGCGGAAAATTCAAAGCGGTCAAACACCGGACTGTCAATCACACGGCGTCCGGCGCGCGCCCTGACTTCCCGGCCACCGACATCAATCAGCAGTTGCCGTGCCTGTTTGTAAAAACCTTTCGGTGCCACCAGTGTTGCAGCGATCTCCTCATCATCAATGGCCGGCATGAACAAGGCACGTATCGCAACGTTATCCGGCTCATCGGGCGCATGGCAGGAAACCGCACCAAGACCACCCGGCAGCAGCTGCAGGCCGACCTCCATGCCACCCTTGCGATATACGCGGATTGAACGAATCATCCCCAGTCCCATTGATTCCCGCCCGTGCCGCGCTTCAATTACACCGATCAGATCACCAACACGGGCGTCACCGACGCCACCACCTTCCCACGTCAGCTTCATACCATTGTCACTGGAATCAAGCACCCGGCAGGCGGCTGCCTCAAGCACTGCCTGCTGCGCATCAACCGGATCTGCGACGCCCTTTTGCGCGGCACGGGCAAGCCAGCCATGAATATTTTCCACGCCGCGCAACAGATTGATCCAGCGACCATCCGGGTTACGCTGTTCCCTGCGCTTGTCCGCACCCTCGATCTCCGGCAACAGGCGGCGCAGCACCATCGCTTCAGGACTTTGCATCCTTACTTTTGCGGGGGTCTTTGCAAGGCGCTCGCGCACCGCCGCCAGTGCTGCAGTGGCATCCAGTATGTACGACTCTTTGACTGTCGCCGGCGAGTGCAGGCTGCTGCACGGCACCGGCAGTGCGTCACTGTCGAGATTTAACAGGAACAAACCTTCACCGCTGCCGGACCACTGACTGCCCGGAATAATCCGGCAGCTCTGCGCATGCTGCAACAGCACGTCATATAACAGCCCCACCTCGCCTTCTGCGAGTCGAAACGGATCAGTCAGCGACAGCAACATGCTGGTCTGGTAGATCGCCGCAATACTGACTGGTGTATCTGCGTCCGCGTCACTTTCGACGCTGCAGTCAAGCAGCCCATGATGACGTGCGAGGCGGTATAACTGGTGTGATTCGGCAACCAGCGGCGGCTGCACCTCACTGTAAAAACGGTAACTGTCCAGCAAGGTGAATGACAGCTGCTCCAGTGAGCGATGGATGGCCGGACCCAGCAACACGTCCGGCTGATCCTGCCCGCCGGACCTGTAGACCTGGGTGACGATCAGCTTGTAACCGCCCGTCATACTGGCAAACAGGCGCTCTACACCTTCAATGGCCTCCTTGCGCTGCAACTTCGACAGGGCCAGCTGACGTAAATGCAGCGGGTCTACCGTGACGAACAGGCGGTGCGCGGTGGCACGATAGACCTCCAGGAACCGGAAACGCTGTTGCACATCAAGCTTCTGTTCATTCAGCGCATCCAGCGCACTGACCACCAGGCGCACCGTCTCCACTACATCCATCAACGGCAGGTTGGTAAGCCAGTAATGCAGACGCACAACATCCCGCTCGACAGTCGGGTCGTTATAATCATGCTGCTTTGGTATAGACAGGTTCAGTGAATCCATAGTGCTATCGGTACAACGGCCTGCGCCAGTTAAAACTGACCCGATTGCCGGATCAGGTAGTCACCATTGGGCTGTAACAGGGCACCATCCTCCAGCATATCGAACGTTTCTGCGGTAGCATCGGGTCCCGGCTGCAAGGTGATATCGAGCTGGTAGCCACGCTCCTCCAGCAACGACACGCTACCGGAA
>JAOUCV010000253.1 GCA_029859555.1 Gammaproteobacteria bacterium | reverse complement strand
TAGCCGAGTGACCGTTGTTGACCTGCGATTTCAACCGGTCGACGCAACACATGCATTAAATCGTTCTGCCGGGGTTTGAAAGCCCAACGTCTTTCGCGGTCGCTCGTTTAATTGGCGAGCCACTGCATTCAGCTTGGCTTGAGAGTGTACCGACAAGTCCGTGCCTTTGGGAAAATACTGCCGCAGCAAGCCGTTGGTGTTCTCATTGGAACCCCTCTGCCACAGACTCTGCGGATCTATTCGTTAGCACCGGTGACAGCACCCGGTTCGGCCAGCGGCGAACGACAGCAACCAATACGCCGCGGACAAAAACGACCAGACTCAGATAGACTTCCAGGGATTTCGAAGCGGACGTTCAAACTCCGGGATCATGGGTAACACTGGTTTGAGCTGGGCCGGAAGAATGGGACAAAAAGAAGACCCCTGCCGGGGCCTTCCTCATTGGGCTTGATCGAGCCGCTTAGATTAGAACTTGATCAGCGCACCGATGGAAAACAGATCAACGTCATCGTCCATATCAAACCACTCCCACTCACCGACAATACCAAACTGGTCAGTGAACATGTATTGAGCGCCGATGCCAAACATGAGGTCGGTGCCATCGTCGTCAAAACCGGAAGCAGCACCGCCCCCTTCGACATCCCACATGATCATGCCGACCTTGCCGAACACGCCGAACTGCTCGTTGAGCGGCAGCATGCCCTTCGCAGCGAGTGACCATCCGTCTACTTCGGCGCTGACTGACGAACCGTCTATGGATCCACTGACCTCACCAAAATCCACATAGGCGGCCTCAAAGGCGATGTTTTGATTCAACTCCCAACCGCCGAAGACCTTCCAGCTGGTGTCCTCATCATCGCAATTTCTGACACCGTCGCACGCATCGATGGTAGCCTGCCCGATGCTCGCACCCGCATAGAAGCCATTCTGTGCGAGGGCAGTACCCGTTATACCCAACGTCAACAAAATTGCGCCGATAAGTTTCGTTTTGTTCATGATCTGCTCCTGGTATTAACCCTGCAAGAATAATCCGGACAAACTCTCTATACCTGCCGTGTACCAGCAGCGTATAGGAAGCATAAAACATTTGTTCGTTGGTTTATAGCGGGCAGTCTCGCCCGATCGGCCAGGGCATCTGCCGTCGGACGGCCACGCCTGCTCGCTCATCAGCGTGTAGATCTCCGCTGTCAAGAGATCCAGGCTGTGAAGATGACTGACAGCCGGAAGGCGCTTTCTGCAACGTTACTCTGTGGCCCTGAGTCCCAAGGTCCGCTTCGGTCGCGTTGCGGTCCTAGGCGAAACGAGCCTCGAATGGCAGCAATGGGTTGCGATTTCAACCGGTCGACGCAACTCCGGACGTTCCCGTTCTGTAATATGTACTCACACTTTTGGCCACAACAAGATATTTGCCTAATTCCAATCAACGGCAGATTAATACTGTAATGCGGTCATATGATTGCAGCTATTAATCCGCAGTTACCCAGATCAATAATGCGAGAAGCAAACATTTCGGGCTAGCGGGTATAGCCGCGATTGTTTTTCTAGGATGCGCCATGCTTTAAAAGCGTTTTTACCGTTAGCCTGAAATTATGAATCCAGTTTGTCGAACAGTTGCTTGAGGTATTCCTCGTAATTCTTCCAGACACCGATCACTTGTTCGGGTGATGGCAGGGAATCAATATCCAGGCAGGCATCGTTCCAGGGCAGGTCGCAGAATTCGAGTAGCGACCTGATTTCATCCCTTGGATTTTGGATAAAATTCTCAAACTGTACGACATGAATGAATTCCGGCAGCCGTTTTAGCCACTGGTTCATAAAATCTGTCTGAAGCAAGAAATATTCACGCAACACATCAGGATCAAAACTGTACAAGTGCCCTCTGGTGAAACCCTTCCTGAACATTTCAAGGCAGTTGTCCCTGGCATTTCGCCTGCACAGAATAACTTTTGCACCAGGCAGGCACATGCGAATCATCCCGATATAATCGGAGTTGAAAGGTTGCGTGTTTGTGATAATTGTTGTTTTCCTGAATCTTTGCTTTAGCCTGCGCTCATATTCAATGCCCACCGCTTTAAACAGTTCGCTGTCAGCGTCTCTGATCCCTTCAGGAAAGGTTGCTCGGGTTTCTTCCTTAAGCGCTCCATTGCATGCTTGAATGAAGTCTGCTGATTCGCCGCCTGCAGTGATCAGTGGGTGTAAGGCAAGGATGTTTTCTACAACGGTCTTTCCGGACCGGGGCATACCGGTTATGAATACCGGTTTACAGTCAGGGTAACCAGAATCCTTTTGTTGGTTGAGCCGTGTACTCGTGAATATGTCCAGCATCTCCCGGATATCGCTCTTTCGCCTGTTGATGTCATAAGGTGAGATACCCTTTCTCAGGTCATTTCCTTTTGATGTATATTTAAAAGCCGTTTCATAATCACATAAGTCGTTAAATGATTTGCCAAGGCTCGTGTACAGAGAAATTCTTTCTTCATCCGGCAGGTCTTTATTCTTAAGCAATTGCTCCATTGACTGCATTATTTTGTCGTAGCTGTCGTGTTTTATTAACAGCGCAAGATGAGTGTGTCCATTGACATTCTCCGGGTCAAGCTCAAGAGCACGTTCGAATGACCTGGCCGCCAGTTGAATAGCTTTCTTCTTCTTGAGGGTCTCGCCAAGGCTGTTGTGAAATTCGGCATTATCAGGTTGCATGGCGACTGCCTTGCTCAGCATTGCTTCTGCATCATCAGGCAAGTTCATTTCATGAAGTGTTCTTCCCAGCCAAAAATAATGATCTGCGGCTTTTGGGTTGATTTTTATGGCCGTTGAAGCCGCTGACCTGGCAGCCAGGTACTCGGTTTTTGTGAAATAGCTCTTTGCAAGCTTGCCATATACTTCATCGTTGTCGGGCCCCAGCCGGGCGGCTTCATGCAGAATATTGATGGCGTCGTCCATCTCTCCCAGTGTGATCGCGGCTTCAGCCAGGTTCAGATAGGCATCAAAAAACCGGGGATATTTCCTGATGGTCTCATGCAAGATTGCAACGCCCTCTTCATAACGCGCCTGTTTGCAGAGGGCTGCACCGAGATTGTTATTTATGTCGGGTGCATCGGGGAGCAGGTTCAATGCCAGCCGATAGGCCTTGATCGCTTCATCATGGTTTCCCAGGCTTGTGTACACATTACCCATGTTGTTATGAGCATAGGCGTATTGCGGGTCCTGTCTGATCGCTTTTTCAAGCACATCCATGGCTTCCCGTGCCTTGCCTTGGTGATGGAGGGTGTTTCCGATGTTGCTGAGTAGCATTGTATTGTTAGGGGATTTCTGTAGTCCGTACCGGTATGATTTTTCCGCCTCTTTCCATTTGTTCTGTATCGTGAGCAAGTTCCCCAGGTTGTTATGTGCTTCACTGAAGTCAGGCTTGATGGAGATTGCCCTCCGGAAAGCTGATTCGGCAAGATTAAGGTTGCCTTGCTTCTGGTGCGTGATGCCTTCGTTATAGAAGCTGATGGCTTCTTCCCGAACACTGGGTGGTGCAGGCGATGTCCTGCTTTTCCGCTGTTGCCGTTCCTGCCGTCTTCGTTCTGCACGGTTCATAAGGCGTACTTCCCGTGATTATTATTCTGCATGGTTGTCCAGAATCTTGTACAAGGGTTCAAGGTAGTTTTTCCAGTTGTCGAGTATAGGCCGAATTAACACTGTTTTCCCTGCTACTCGTACCTGTCGAGTGTTTACCGCCAATGTTTTTCACCCTGATCATACTGGAAGGTAGAAAGTAACCGGCCAGAGATGGCCCCTGGAATGACCGTTTACAGTACTTTCCTGCCGTCCAAGCTGAAATTCTAAACTTCCGATTAGGGTCGTCTCCAGTCCTTTAGAGAAAACTTATTTAGAATCAGTCCCTACGTCGCATTACGGAGGCAAAGCAGTCGTTCCTGGATACAGGGAGCCAAGCTAGTGCGGAGTTCCAGTTAGGCGACTAACGGCCAACAACGG
>JAOUCV010000252.1 GCA_029859555.1 Gammaproteobacteria bacterium | reverse complement strand
CGCGCGGCACTGGCACTGTACCTGGGTGAGCGTCCGTTGCGGACACGGGAAGTGCTGCGCCAGTTATCCTCTTTTGCAACCGCTGGAAAAACGACCGTTATTCGTGACAACGGGTCACAGAATACAGGCTGAATAAGCAGGACAATGAAATGGAAATATTGCTGGGTGTAAATATTGATCATGTTGCCACGTTGCGTCAGGCGCGTGGCACGCGTTACCCGGATCCCGTACAGGCGGGAGTAGAAGCAGAACAGGCAGGTGCTGACAGTATTACCCTGCATTTGCGTGAGGATCGCCGGCATATTCAGGAGCGCGACGTGCTGATGCTGAAGGATCTCCTGCAAACACGCATGAACCTGGAAATGGCAGTTACCGATGACATGCTGGCCTTCGCCGAGCGTGTGCGTCCGCAAGACTGTTGCCTGGTGCCGGAACGGCGTCAGGAATTAACGACCGAGGGTGGACTGGATGTTGCAGGCCAGTTGCCCGTTATCCGTGCGGCATGCGAGCGTTTGAAAGCGGCTGGCGCACGCGTGTCTTTATTTATTGATGCCGATCCGCGCCAGATTGCGGCAGCGGCTGAAAGTGGCGCGCCGTGTATAGAAATTCACACCGGCCATTTTGCCGATGCGAGCGACGCCAGTGCGGCTGCTGCCGAGCTTGAACGTATCAGGGATGCTGTGCGCCAGGGTGTGGCGGCCGGATTACGCGTTAATGCCGGTCACGGTCTGCATTACCATAATGTAGGTGATATTGCAGAAATTCCCGAGGTACAAGAGCTGAATATCGGTCATGCGATCATTGCACGGGCGATATTCAGCGGCCTTGCAGATGCCGTTGCCGAAATGAAACGACTGATGCGTGAGGCAAGAGTGGCTGCAGATTAACCGCCCTGCATGACGGCTGACTTCCGGCCAGGGTCAGCGGCAGTCGGAAAATCCGCTGTAGGTTAATGTACTGTTGACAGTGTTGAAGGCCCGGATATAACAGCTATCAATGCTCTCTGTGCTGGTCGTGGCGAGTGCTTGGTGCAGGGCGCGCAGTGCACCTTCAAGTTCCGGCGCGTCGCAATAGACAATCGCACCGAGCAACTGGTGGACGTCATTCCTGAGTCCCTGGAGATCACCGGCCTGATAGGCCTGCGATATTTTCTGCTGAAATTCGGGTAGTTCTATCAGTAGCTCGGCAAATAATTCACTTGAAAACGAGTGACGAACACTCGCAGAGGGCAGTTCGTCGTGCAACACTTTCGAAGTGTTGCTGATCTTTTTTGATGGCGTACCGGCTGCTGCCCGGATAGTCGTGAAACCTTGTAACCATTGCCGCGAGTTGTTGCCGAGGGCTGCTGTCAGTCGTTGTCGCAGAGATTGCTTTTCATTCTTCATGGATGTTCTGTACCCGGATGTGTATGGCGACACAAGTGCATCGGCCTGATCAGGGTAAACATGCTAATGGATAGCGCTTTCGTCTGCCAACTATATGCTGTAGGTAATTTACGTTTATTACTGTCTGATTTTTACTGTTCTTGGGTATACTGTGCCTGGATGCTATTGACGGATAACAGTTTATGAATTTCCCTACCCTGGAAGCGGCCATCGGCAATACACCACTGGTGCGCCTGCAACGCCTGCCGGCTGCCGGCACGAATACCGTGCTGGCGAAGCTGGAAGGCAACAATCCCGCCGGCTCGGTAAAGGATCGCCCGGCACTCAGCATGATCAAACATGCTGAGGACCGTGGAGAAATCAGCCCCGGCGATACCCTGATAGAAGCCACCAGTGGCAATACCGGTATCGCGCTGGCGATGGTAGCTGCAATCAAGGGTTACCGCATGGTGCTGATTATGCCGGCCCACATGAGCGTTGAGCGACGTGCTGTCATGAAGGCATTTGGCGCCGAGATTATACTGGTCAGCAAAGAGCAGAGTATGGAAGGTGCACGTGACCTGGCAGATGAAATGGGCGCACGTGGCGAGGGCAAGGTGCTCGACCAGTTCTCCAATCCGGACAATCCACGTGCGCATTATGAAGGCACCGGCCCCGAAATCTGGCGTGATACGGCTGGCGGGATTACGCATTTCGTCAGTGCCATGGGAACCACGGGTACCATTATGGGGACTTCACAATACCTCAAGGAGCAGAACCCGGATATCGAGATCGTCGGCGTTACCCCGACTGAAGGTTCGGCAATACCGGGAATCCGGCGTTGGCCGGAGGCCTATCTGCCGTCTATATTCAGGGCCAGCAGCGTGGACCGTACTATTGAAGTGGACCAGGTGACGGCTGAACAGACCACGCTTGCACTGGCTGCAAAGGAAGGGATTTTTGCAGGGGTTTCATCGGGCGGTGCTGTTGCTGCTGCGCTTTCCCTGGCAGAGCAGGTAGAAAATGCTGTCATTGTTGCAATTATATGTGATCGGGGTGATCGCTATCTTTCTACAGGGTTGTTCCCCGACTGACAGTAATACTGACTGTTTATAATAACTGTTTGTTTATCCGCACACTTTGACAGTGGTAATATGGCTGCCCGCAGTGCTCCCGAAAAACACGATTTCCGGCTGAAGACCCATGAATATTTTTGTATTCGACATAGAAACTGTACCTGATGTCGCGACTGGCAGGCGCCTCTACGGGCTTGATGATCTGGATGACAACAATGTTGCCAGGGTGATGTTTCACAAGCGTGCTGCCGAAAGCGGTGGTTCTGAATTTCTGCGCCACCATCTGCATCGCATTGTTGCCATCTCCGTGGTGCTGCGTACTCCCGACAAGTTCAAGGTGTGGACCCTGGGTGATCCGGATTCGCCGGAGTCAGAGCTGTTGCAGCGATTCTTTGATGGTATAGACCGTTTTACCCCGACACTGGTCTCCTGGAACGGCTCGGGGTTTGATCTGCCGGTAATACATTACCGCAGTTTGTTGCATGGAATCAGCGCGCCGCGTTACTGGGATAATGGTAGTGATAACAGGGATTTCAAATGGAATAATTATTTGAGTCGCTTTCATGAACGGCATACCGATGTCATGGACGTGCTGGCCGGTTACCAGAACCGGGCAGTTGCACGACTAGACGAGATTGCCACCATGCTGGGATTTCCGGGCAAGATGGGGATGGACGGCAGCAAGGTATGGGACAGCTTTCAGGCCGGTAATATCGAGGGTATTCGTGACTATTGTGAATCCGATGTGCTCAACACGTACCTTGTATACCAGCGCTTCGAGCTGATCCGCGGGCGTATTAATGCCGCACAGTATCAGCAGGTCTGCGAACAGCTGCGCACTGAACTGGCCGGGGAGAACAAACCACACCTCACTGAATTTCTCGATAACTGGCAGGATGATTGACCCTCCCGTGTCTGCCGGGAACAGATGAATGGGTAAACGTAGGCCAAGAAAACGCCTGCCGGAGCCGCGCAGTGATGTCACGATTGAATCGCTGGGCCATGATGGTCGCGGTGTCACGCATCTCGATGGCAAGGCGGTTTTTATTGACGGTGCCTTGCCGGGCGAGGTTGTCAGTTTTGAATACCTGACGTCACGTAAAAAATTTGATGAAGGCCGGGTGACAGAAGTACAACAGGCCTCACCCGACCGGGTGGAGCCAAAGTGTCCGCATTTTGGCCTGTGCGGTGGTTGCAGCCTGCAACATCTGGAGGCGGGTGCCCAGATCAGGGCCAAGCAGCAGGTGTTACTTGATAACCTTGGCCATATTGGCAGGGTTGAACCGGAAAGTGTGCTGCCGCCACTCACTGGACAGATCTGGGGGTACCGTACCAAGGGACGGCTGGGTGCCAAGGATGTCATCAAGAAAGGCAAGGTGCTGGTCGGTTTTCGCGAGAAGCGCAGTTCCTATGTCGCCGATCTTCAGCGTTGCGAGGTGTTGCATCCCTCGGTGGGCGGGAAATTTCAGGAACTGTCAGCGCTGATAGAGCAGCTGGATGCCAGGGCACGCATTCCGCAAATTGAGGTGGCGGTAGCCGGGGACATAACGGCGCTGGTATTTCGGCACCTGCAGCCGCTGACT
>JAOUCV010000251.1 GCA_029859555.1 Gammaproteobacteria bacterium | reverse complement strand
GGGCCCAGATCAACTACCGCCCGGTAGGATTGAGCTGCTTCAGCGAAATCCTCTTCAGAGAACTTTAATTCGCCACGCCGAAAGCGCGTGTCGGCATACAGTCGCATATTGGTATGTGGCGCCTGTTGCAACAGACGATCAATGGCCGTTAATGCGCGCTGCGACTCGCCACTTTCTTCGCAGGCCCGTGACAATTGATACAGGATATCGGTGGTGTCCGGTCCTTGTGGATACTTGTCGAGCAGGTATTCATAATGCCTGATTGCATCGGCATAGGCTTGCATTGCCGCTGCCTGTTGCTGCGCCGCATTCCCCTGAGCGGTTGCTGCTGCAAGCTGCAGGTCGGCTGCCTGTTCAACCAGCAGGTCCGCCAGTCGACGTACAATGTCATCGTGTTCGGAACCGTCAGGATAACGCGCAAGATAGTCACGATAGGAAACGATGGCTTTTTGACGATTGAGCGCTGCCGCTTCGGCTGTTGGTGATCGCTGCGACCTTTCAGCCTGAGCGGCATCGGGCGTATCAAGTCCCGGTGGCGTAGCACAGGCCGCCATAAACAGGCAGGCAACCGGCAGCAACAGGCGCTGGCAGAGCTTAACGGTCACTGGCCTGATCATAGGTCTTTGCCAGTTCCAGACTGGCCTGTTCCAGCAAACCTTCCAGCAGTTGCTGTCGATGGTCCAGCTCATCCAGCGCCAGCGACCGGGCATACCCCTCATACAGCGCAATAGCGCTCTCTATTCGCGCGCGCAAACGCAGAATACGCGCGCGCAGTGCGGCAACGCGGTCACTCAGGTCTGTCATCCCGTCCGTCTCGGGATCAAACGAGTCTCCCAGCTGCAGCATACGATCTGTAGCACTATTGATAGCTTCTGCCAGCTCACGCAGGGCTTCCCCCACCGGTACCGCACCGGGATCAAACCCGCTACTGGCAATCTGCGACGCTGTTGCGGGACTGACCGGATAGGCAATACGATTCCCCGGTCGGGAGCGTTTTTTCGCTACCTCATCCGGATAGGCATAATCTTCCTGGCCGTCTGAGGGCATCTGGAACCTGCCGGTTTCCGGCAACCAGACAATCTCCGAATCCGGCAACCAGTTCTCTTCGGCGCCCGACATATCCTTTATATAGACAGGCTCCGGTGGCAAGCCGGAAAACCCGGACTCAGGCAGCCCGCTGAACTCTGGATCCGGCAGAGGTTTAACAGCCCTGTCGGCAGGCAGCTCGATCTCGGGTAATTGCGGAATATCCGTCCCCGGCAAGTTCTTCACCCCACCCTCGCGGTACGCCCATTGTTGCTGTTGACCGGGAGTGTCCTGATTACCAGTGCCCTTCTGCACGTATGTTGGCCTTGAACGGAAGTTGCCATCTGCCGGAAGACCTGCCTGCTGCTCCCCCAGTAGCCGCGTTGAATGGCCATTGACGGGAGTTTTCGAGGCGAAACCGGCAGTCGCCACCGATTGCGACAGCGCCTCTATGTTTTGCAACCCCCTGTCAACATTGTTCAACATGGACTGCAGGTCATCATGACCGTGCAACATTTCCTGAAAGTCCCTGCTGGCAAGTAACGAGCCAAAATAGCGTGTATCTTCTGACCGTACCCGGGTAGCCGGCACATCATCCTGCAACAACATGCTCACGGCCTTACCACTGCGCACAGATTCACGCGCATGCTGCACCTGATCCAGTTCACGCGTATAGGTGTCCACTGCAGCCTCGTAGTCACGGGTCGCTGTCTGCAGCGCATCCAGGTCGCGATTCACGGCAGGGACCACCAGCAATGTTTCCAGCACAGCCGGGTCAATGGGGGAACGACCGCGCAGCTCGGTCCATGGAACCAGCGCGGCTTCGCCCTGCCCCTGCTTTTGAGCTATCCAGCCCAGCGCCAGCAATGCCCGGTTCGAGAACGGCCCATCCACTCGAACTTTCTCCAGTTGCTTGCGCGCCTGCCGGTAATTCTCCTCCCTGGCCCAGGCATAACCCAGCGACAAGCGTGCCTTGTCGCGCAATGCCAGTAGTTCGTCTCCTTTTGCCGGCCTGGCAACGGCCTGCTGCAACGCCGGCACCGCCTGTTCATGCTGACCGGCCCGGACCAGCGCAATACCACGGTTATAGTCGGCATACGCCACCAGTGCCGGCGCGCCCTGCCAGGGCTCCAGCACCCGTGCGGCTTGCAGGTTCTGCTCCAGCGCCATCAGTACCGTTGCATAGAGCAACTGGTAGTCACCGGCAATATCGTCAGGCAGCTTGCCCTTGATATTGCCCAGCGCTTCTGCGGCTGCCTCGTAATAAGCCTTGCGGGAAAAAGCACGCGCCAGCTCGTACCAGGCCCTGTTTCTCACCTCATCAGGCAGCGTCTCATCGAGCAGGGCATGAAAATCAAAGCCGGCTTCGATATGCAAGCCATAGGCAAGTTTCATCCTCGCCAGCAATAACCGGGCATCAATTGCAGATGACGATTGTTGTTGCTGGTCTGCTGCCAGTTGCAGCCGTGTGATGGCCGTCAGGTAGTCTTGCTGATGCGAAAGAAACAGGGCTTCCCCGTATAATAACTGCTGCAGGCCTTCGCTGTCCGGCCCTGCTGCCATGACTGGCAGGGTTGCCACGGCAAGCAACAGTAATATGTCTGTCGTGATGCGCCTTGATATTGCAGTCAGCCGCTTGTTCATCAACGTCACCATTGACGAATGGTCAAGCCGGGTTGCGTCGTATCGTCACTCGGCCCAAGGTGTAATTCCATGTACTTGCGACCGGTCTGTTTGCTGATGATAATGCTGCGTTGCCGACGGAAAGCATCACCCTTTGCCCGCTCGCCGGTGACAGAGAACAGCAGCTGGTAAGTGCCATTCTCCAGCCTGCCGGTGTAGAGCCGGTGCACCCCGCCTTGATGCAGCGCTGCATGTTCACTGTCCGTATACTGGTGCTGACTCACCAGCTGCCCTTCCAGCTGCAGCGAGATCGTGTCGGGTCTGAGCGAACTGCCGGTCGCCACCGTTACCAGCACGATCAGTTGCTGACCATGCGGGTACAATGAGGTTTCTTCAAGCAGCAGGATGTCCCGGTTAATATCCAGAATCTCTTCCTTGATGGCCTGGATTTCACTGTCCAGTTCAACGAAGCGGGCGCGACTGCCATCTGCATCGGCACCGGTCAGACATACACAGGACACACAGATGAACAGCAGCAGCCGAAAAGGCTGCCAGGAAATTTTTGTGCGGGAAAGGTGCATCATCAGGGTGACCGGCTGAACCACCCAGGCTAGACAGGTAACCCGCAGAACAGCGCTCGTTTTAGTCTGCTAATATACAAATCTAGCCCTCTGCCCCGAGGGTGTCAACACACAGACTTAACAGCACACAGCCCGGTACGACCATGTAACGGTCATCCTGAAGGTAAAACCCTAGCTGTGCATTTACTCAAATGGATGTTTGATAATAATGGTCTCTGCCCGATCCGGTCCGGTGGAAATAATGGCTATCGGCGTTTCACAAACCGACTCAACCTTGTCGAGGTAGGCCTTCGCGGCAGCCGGCAGATCGTCGTAGCTCTTTGTGCCGACAGTCGACTCTGACCAACCCGGCATATCTATGTACTCCGGTTCGCACTGCTCAATCAGGTCAGCACCCCCCGGTGGTGTATCCAGTATCTCACCGTTAAGCTTGTAGTTGACGGCAATCCTGAGTGTCTCAAGACCGTCCAGCACGTCGAGCTTGGTAATGCAGATACCGCTTACACTGTTGATATCCAGTGAACGCTTCAGAGACACTGCATCCAGCCAGCCACAACGGCGCTTGCGACCGGTGGTGGCACCGAATTCGTGTCCCTTCTCACCCAGGTGCTTGCCGTCATCATCAAACAGTTCGGTAGGGAACGGACCGGCACCCACACGGGTGGTGTAGGCCTTGACGATACCCAGCACATAATCGATATGACGCGGACCGACACCGCTGCCGCTGGCAGCACCACCAGAGGTGGTCGTAGAAGAGGTCACATACGGATAGGTGCCATGATCTATATCCAGCAGCGCTCCCT
>JAOUCV010000250.1 GCA_029859555.1 Gammaproteobacteria bacterium | reverse complement strand
GGCGACTGATTGCGGCATGATCAACCACCCCGGTCATGAAACCCGGCCACATGGCAGCATGGTGTTTTGTGACTTCGACGGCACCATAACCGAACGCGACACCCTGCAGGCAGTGTGCCGGCTATTCATCCCGGATATTGCTGCTCAGGTACTGCCGGCGATCGGGCGCCGTGAAATCAGCCTGCAATCCGGTGTTAGTACACTCATCAATAATCTCCCGGCAGCGGCCGCTGCTGATATCAGCGACTTTGTCAGCCGTGAACCCCTGCGCCGGGGATTCGAGCAGTTTGCGCAGCAGTTAAAGGACTGGAACATACCGCTGGTGGTGCTATCCGGTGGCCTGGGTTTTTGTGTCGAGGCTCGCCTGCAGCCCTGGCGCCACCTGATTCACGGCATGCATACGCTGGATATCAATTTTGACCAGACATTCATGCGCGCCATGATTCGCGACAACCGCAGTCAGGAAGCAGTACCCAAGGCCGCCATCATGCTGAGCTACGCGGCTGAAAACCGCATAGTGATCGGTGATTCGCTATCCGACCAAAGCATGGCATTGCAAGCAGACCGGGTGTTTGCTCGTGATCGCCTGCTCGCCTTCATGCGCCGCAAGAAGCGGGCGGTGGAGGAATTTGCAGATTTCGAGGACATTCTTGCCGCCCTGCAAGCGCACGGGACTGCCAGCCACTGTAGCACCCCTGCTGCGGTCGACAGTACTCAATAAGCGCGGACAGGCATAGCTGTTGCCACCATCGCAACCGATACCTGCGCCAGGAGTGGCACTTATTAGTGTGCAGAAAAAGCGACGCTAATGTTCATTTTTGTAACAGCAGCACCCAAAACGTGACATTGTCAGAGAGCAGCCACCTGATTTTAACCCATCATCAGATATGGCACTCATTTTGCAGACGTAGTTGGCACGAGCTATCCGTGACGACTGTGCTGGGTAACCAGCAAATGCTTGGTCATTTGAGTGTACCAATGACCCTTTTCTCCTCCGGCAGTCGCAACGGTTCGTTATTACCCGCCATCCCTCCTCCGGTTTGGCGGGTTTTTTTTGACCTGCCCATGTCAGGCTACCCCTTTTCGCCCGGTTACAACGCTGTTGCCGCTGTTACGTATGTAACATATTTGTCACATTCTGAACTGCTGTGAGGACAATGTTTACATACCAGCTCAACGCCAGCGCCACCCTGCCTTTCCCTCAGCGGTTTTCTACCGTGTAATCCACATAAGAATTCTTATATTTTCTCTGTAAAACAGACAACTACAGCGCTCCCAAGAAATAGTTTCAGCCTCAGGCATGAACCAATGAAAACTGGCATGAATTATGCCCCTATGGATTGTACTGATGACAACTTTTCCAGTTGTCGTAACACAGTCAGAAATGCGCAAGCTGGCATCCATATCTCACGATTGATAGCTACTAGAGGAGCAAATACATGTCACAAGAAGCACTAAAGGCTGCATTGACCGGAACCATGGAAGCCATCAGCAAAAATCCGGCCGGCGCAAAACTGGTTTTCAACGCCAAGACAAAACTTGTAGAAGGTGTTCGTTGCAGTGCAACGGTGCGCGATTTCGAACCCATGGGTGTTGATGAACCACCGGAGCTCGGCGGAGAAGACAGCGCCATGAATCCTGTTGAACTGGTGCTGGTTGCACTGGGTACCTGCCAGGAAATCATGTATGCCGCCTACGCCTCTGTTATGGGCATCAAACTGGATGGCGTGACTGTAGATGTCAAAGGCTATCTGGATGCACAAGGCCTGTTCGGCATGGCAAATGTGCCTCCGGGTTACGAAAAACTCCGATTTGAAACCAACATCAGCAGCTCCGCTGCTCCTGATCAGATACGCCAGCTGGTTGAAACTGTTGAAGCACACTGCCCCGTTCTTGACACCCTCACGCGCTCGGTGGAAACGACCGGGATCTCTTACCTGAACGGTGAAATTGTTAACCAGCCAGTAGCGAAGGCCGCTGGCTAAGACCATAGCTACCATCACCGAGTGAACGGTCTTTATAAATAACGCATTTGAGGAGCAAACATGAACAAAACGCTATCAAAACTCTCGCTTACCATAGCTGCCGCCATGCTGGTTGCAACACCAGCCGCACAGGCCGGTCCCTATGGTTATGATTTACACAACACCCTGGCACCGGCATCACAGGGGCTGGCCGGCACCAGTATCGCACGTCCCCAGGACACGGTATCCTCGGTATTCGGCAACCCGGCGACACTGACCCAGTTCACCGGCACACAGTTCACCTTCGGGGCGACCTTCTATAAACCTGAAGTTAAACTTGAACACGACGGCAGCGTGACCGGCACTGCTTTTACAGAGCGTTCAGACACCGATATCTTTCCGGTTCCGCAGATCGGCATCACCCAGGACCTGCGTGGGCTGAATCTTCCGGCAACGCTCGGGCTTGGACTGACGGCCACTTCCGGTATCGGTACCAGCTTTCGAAATAACTCAGGCAGCCTCGGTGCCGGGGCAGAGTTTATTGTCTTTGGAGTCAATGCCGGACTGGGGTACGAACTGACCAATAACCTGTCCCTGGGTGCCGCCGCCACTGTCAGCTTTGCACAGATGGACCTGGGGCTGGCGTCCTCTTCCGCGCAAACCCATGACATAGGCGTGCGCGGTACCGTTGGTTTGAACTACGATTTCGGCGACACCACCACCATCGGCGGGTTCTACCAAACCAAGCTGAAACACGATTTCGATGACCTGATAGCCGTCGAGCCAGGCAACTTTAAAAGTGTCACCATCGAGCAACCGGCCAACGTTGGTATCGGTATCGCCAATAACAGCCTGATGAACGGTGACTTGTTGCTGATGGCAGACTTCATGTACAAGTTCTGGAGTGATGCTGATTTCTGGGGGGATCTCTATAACAACCAGAAGGTCGCCTCGATAGGCGCACAGCTCACCCGGGGTAGCTGGAAGTACCGCATTGGCTATGCCTATAACGATGACCCCACCAATGACGGTGCCACTGCACCCATTGGCAGCCTGACCCAGTTTAGCAACAACGTTGGCGTTATCCCGCTGAGTCCTCCGGTGATCGCGTATCTGCAGGCGGCTGAGACGGAAGTCATCTACCAGCACCGCATCGGCCTCGGCCTCGGTTACTCCGGCTTCCTGATGCCGAACCTGGATCTCGATATGGGTGGCGGCTGGCAGTTTAAGAATGATCACTGTTATGGTAAAAAAGGCGGAGGCGGCGACCTGAGCTGTGGCGGTCACTCCAAGGCCGATGTGTACTCCTGGAATGTGGGTATGGGACTGACCTGGAAGTTCTGACAACCCCACATCAGCAACAAACAAGGGCCGGCACTGTTTTACAGCGCCGGCCTTTTTGTTGTGCACAGATTTTTTCAACCCTCACGAGCCCCCTTACCCTTGCTATCACAAAACCACTGCGATCCGGCAACCGGCCGGCACCGACGCTGTCGTTACGCATGTGTTATAACAATAACAACAATCGAAGAGGATACCGGCTTGACTCTGGAACAAGATAGTATCCGGCTGTTGCAGGATGCACTCGCAAAACTCGAACACGGCTTCGATCTTTTACCGGCCTTCCAACCGCCGCAGGACTACGCTGCCATCGGCCAGGTGCTAAACGAAGTCACCGAGCGGCTGCACGACAATTACCCCTACCCGCACCCGCTGTACGCCGGGCAGATGATGAAACCGCCGCACCCGATAGCCCGACTGGCCTACAGCCTGGCACTGTGGATCAATCCCAACAATCACAGCCTGGACGGAGGACGAGCCAGTTCCGTAATGGAAAAGGAAGCGGTTGCGGAAATCGCCGCCATGTTTGGCTGGCCCACCCACCTGGGCCACCTCTGTGGCGGTGGCACCCTGGCCAACCTGGAAGCCCTGTGGGTAGCCGGCCAGCTGCACCCCGGCAAGAAAACACTGGCGTCCAGCCTGGCACATTACACCCATGCACGTCTTAGCGAGGTACTGGGTAATGCCTTTGGCACAGTTGCAGCCGACGCATCAGGAAAAATGGATTTGGATGC
>JAOUCV010000249.1 GCA_029859555.1 Gammaproteobacteria bacterium | reverse complement strand
TAAGTGACAGCGCCCCGCTGATGGTGCAGCCACAACAGCCGGTACTGTCTGATGGCTGAGGGAGTAACACGGGACACGGTTATTTCGGTTACGGGTGTGGTCAAAAACTATGGCGACAAGACCGTATTGCGCGATGTTGATCTTTCGGTCCGCAGTGGTGAGCGCATGGTGCTTATTGGTCATAACGGGGCTGGCAAGACAACGTTGATGAAACTGATGCTGGGACTGACACAACCCGCTGCGGGGCAGGTACGTGTGCTCGGTAACAATCCGCTAACAGCGGCGGCTGTGCAGCGCCGTGGCATTGGCTACCTGCCTGAAAGTGTTGCCTTTCACAGCGCCATGAAAGGCCGGGAAGTGCTGGCATTTTACGCCAGGCTCAAGGGTGTTGCTGCGGCCGAATGCCATTCCATCATGGTGCAGGTTGGCCTGGACCAGGCCGCAGACCGGCGGGTTAGTACCTATTCCAAGGGCATGCGCCAGCGACTCGGTCTGGCACAGGCTATGCTGGGCAGCCCCAGGTTGCTGTTTCTGGATGAACCAACCAGCGGGCTTGATCCTTCACTGCGCAGACAGTTCTATGACCTGATCGATACACTCAGTCTGGCGGGTACCACTTCACTGATTTCGTCTCATTCCCTCAACGAAGTCGAGGCACGTGCTGACCGTATTGCGATTATGAAAAACGGCTCCATTGTGGCCTGCGGCACGCTGGCAGAATTATCCAGCCAGACCGATCTGCCGATGGTTGTGCGTCTCAGGGTCACGGCGGGCAATACGTCCAGAGTGGCGGAGCAGCTTGCACCGATGGGCGAGATACAGCGCATCAATGACCATGGCATTGAGTTGTCCTGCCTGGGTGCGTCCAAGATGCTGCTGTTCAGGCAGGTCGCCGGTCTTGGAGATGCAGTCGAAGACTTTGATGTGACCCCGCCGCGACTTGACGACATCTACAACCATTTCATGGAAGGTGTGTCGCTGCAATGAAAGCGATAGCTATACTGGCGCTGAACGAATTCCTCGATGGCCTGCGCAATCGCTGGGTGGCAGCAGCCATCATTTTGCTGGGCACCACGGCATTGGTGCTGTTGCTTGTGGGATCTGCACCCGCCGGTACGATACGCGCCGGCGCACTGGATGTCAGTGTCGTCAGTCTCACCAGCCTGAGCGTATACCTGTTGCCGCTGATCGCGCTGTTATTGTCATTCGATGCGCTGGTCGGTGAGTTCGAGGGCGGCACCATGTTACTGTTGCTGACTTACCCGGTATCGCGCTGGCAGGTAGTGATGGGCAAGTTTTTTGGTCACATGATGATACTGCTGGTGGCCGTTTTCGTCGGCTATGGAGGCGCTGCTGTGATTACAGTGTTGTTTGCGGATAACGGTATCGAGGGCTGGCAGGCCTATGTCAATATGATGGGTACTACGCTACTGCTCGGTGCCGTGTTTATTGCACTTGGCTACCTGGTGAGCGTACTGGTCCGCGAGCGCAGCACTGCGGCCGGTGCGGCCATCGTGTTATGGCTGATTTTTGTAGTTTTGTACGACCTTGGGCTGCTCGGGCTGTTGCTCGCAGACCATGAACAGAGAATCAGCCAGTCACTGTTTTCAGCATTGATGCTGGTGAGTCCGGCCGATACTTACCGCTTGCTGAATCTGACAGCTTTTGACACCGTCGGGCAGGTTGCCGGGATTGCCGGTGTTGCTGCGCGCTCGGGTTTTGGTGTGCCGCTGTTGCTGTGCCTGATAGTCATGTGGGTTGTAGTTCCACTGGCTGCGACCATGGCGATATTCCACCGGCGTGAGCTTTAAATGAAAATGCTTTTACGCACCTCTGTTATCCTGCTCGCCAGCATGATGTCCTGGGCCTGTAGTGACCGGCAGCCAGCGACTGTGATGGCGCCACAGGAACTGACCCGGGATGCCGTCGGTTATTTTTGCGGGATGACCGTTCTTGATCACAAGGGACCGAAAGGCCAGGTATTCCTCACCGACCGGCCACAGCCACTGTGGTTTACCTCGGTGCGCGATACTATCGCCTTTACCATGCTACCCGGGGAGCCAAAGAACATCGCAGCTATCTATGTCACCGACATCGGCCATGCCAGCTGGGATCAACCTGAACCCGGCACCTGGATCGAGGCGCGTGAAGCATTTTACGTGCTGGGCAGTGACCGTGTTGGAGGGATGCAGGCGGCGGAAGTGGTGCCGTTTATCAGCAGGGAAGATGCAAAGCTGTTCATTAAACAGCATGGTGGCGAGATATTTGTTTTCGAGTCCATTCCGCGCGAAAGTATACTTGAATCGGCTGAACAGGCCCTGTTTCAGCTACCCGGACTTTCGTCTTTGGATGACTGATCTATGTTGCAGTCAAGGGTGGAATATTCACTGTCCCGCTATAACCAGCGAATAAGCCCCGTTTCAAACCGGTGGCTCAGCAGGGGATGGCTCGGGTACAGGCGCAGTTTGTAGAACTGCAGTCCGGAGAGTGGCGGTACCATGTTAATGCCGAAAATACTGTTGCCGTCACCGTCTTTGCCCTTGGAGCCTAGCTTGACATGTTCGTGCTCATGAAAAACATTATGTTCAGCTTCGATTGCTGTCCCGATAATGCACTCCAGTACCACGTCATCTGCAGTTAACTCACCCAGTTCCACGGCTACCTCGATGTTGAGGCTGTCACCGGCCATGATTTCAGACGCGGACTTGTCCGTCCGGTGCAGCGTGACATTAGGCCAGGCGCGGTGGACCATAGCCTTCCATGCCGCGAGTTCTTTGGCACCTTTATAATCATCTGCGCACAGTTTGCTGTTCTGGCGACTGGCCGGGGCATAGAAGTTTTTAACGTAATCCCTGACCATGCGTTGTGCATTGAAATTCGGGATGGCCGATTTCATGGAGGCCTTGGATATCTCTACCCAGCCTTCGGAAAGACCCTTGGTGTCGCGGTCGTAGTAAAGTGGAGCGACCTTGTTTTCCAGTAGCTCCAGCAATTCGCTGGCTTCTTCATGGTTGCGGTAGTCTGCTTCAAAATGTGGATCATGAGGTGTAATTGCCCAGCCATTTGTACCGTTGTAGCCTTCGGCCCACCAGCCATCCAGGACGCTCAGGTTAATGACGCCGTTCATGCCGGCTTTCTGACCGGAGGTGCCACTTGCCTCAAGCGGATATTCGGGTGTATTCAACCAGACATCGACGCCGGTGACCAGCTTGCGTCCCATTGCGAGGTCATAGCCCTCCAGCAGCAGGATGTGCCCCATGAATTCAGGTCGCAGCGAGAACTCGTGAATAGTCTTGATGAGCTGCTGTCCGGGCATGTCGCTCGGGTGCGCCTTGCCGGCAAAAATCAGCAACACCGGGCGATCCGGATTCTTGAGAATACGACTGAGTCTTTCTTCATCAGAAAACAGCAGGGTGGCGCGCTTGTAGGTTGCAAAGCGCCGTGCGAAGCCTACGGTAAGGATGTCAGAGTCAGGTGTCAGGTACCGGGTCATGCGTTCTATCAGCGCTTCACTGCAGCCATTGCGCCGGAACTGGAGTTGTGCGCGTTGCAACACGTTTTCGAACATCTCGGTTTTCAATGACTGGCGCATACTCCAGTACTGGTGTTCGGGTATTTCGTCAATACACTCCCAGTATTTTTCATTAAGCAGTTCATCACGCCAGGCACGGCCGAAGCGCATGTCATAGAGGTTGGACCACTCGCGTGCCAGAAAGGTTTGCATGTGCACACCGTTGGTGACATAGCTGATCGGGTTTTCCTGGTGTGGCACTTCCGGCCAGATATAGTGTTCCATTTCCGAGGCGACCGAACCGTGAATACGGCTGACACCGTTATGGAACCGCGAACCCCGCAGGGCCAGTGCCGTCTGGTTGAAGGCATCCGGATTACCAGGGGTGGCGCCCAGCCCCATAAACCGGATCATGTCGATGCCAAGGTCTTTAATATATTTGTCGAAATAACCGGATATCAGGTCATGGTCAAAGATGTCATGGCCGGCTGCGACCGGAGTGTGCGTGGTAAATACGGTGCCGGCAGCAATTACTT
>JAOUCV010000248.1 GCA_029859555.1 Gammaproteobacteria bacterium | reverse complement strand
GTAAATTGACGATAACGCTACTAGGTCCCCAACAGCAGGGATACCAGTGACAATCCCAAAGCCGGCTGAAAATGCTGTTGAGTTCTTCACGCTACGTTGTTGTTGCCAACTGTGCTTGTGTGTGAAGTGCACACCTTCATGGGCGAGGATAGTTGCTACCTGGGCCTCGTTATCGAGGCGAGACAACATGCCAGTATTGATATAGATACTTCCGTTGGGCAAGGCAAAGGCGTTCAAACTTGGTGAATCTACAATTCGCACCGTTATGGAGCCAACATACTCGGGATAAAGTTTATGCATTACGGCCTCCAGATAGGACTGCAGCACTGCATCGTCGTAAAGGTATCCAGCCTTCCTAAATTGATCATCAAGCTCCTCTGCCGAATGCCACAATCGAGTTTCTTCTGGTGTCAGACTTTTTGTATCCGCACCGCTTTTCATGCCCCTGATGGGAGTGGATTCGCATGCCGAAAGCAGCAACACTGTCAGAACTGCCAATGTGAAGCGTATAATCAATTGCCAGTCTGCGAGGTGTTGTCATTTGCTGAGTTAAGGCCCGGGTAATCTTTTGTAAGACTACGCGCCAGATCTAGACATGACTCGGGATCACGCAGGTCAGTGCCGCCTGCAGAGACTTCATGATTCATCCAGAGCACATCACCGGTACTGAAATCCACCAACCCACCCATCAGGATGGAATGACCAAGCGGGACAGCAACCCCAAACATCGCGCCTACAAACGCGGTTGTCTTGCGCCCTGCCGAAGATACAACATCCTCACCAACAATTATCAATCCAGCATCTATGTCGTACTTCGTCTTCAAGAAACTCAGTCCATCGCCCAGCGTGTAATCGAAATGACCGGTTTTGAAGTGCCAGGCATTATTTACCGGTGCTGATGTCCACAGCACATTGGCCGCAACTGTATTAAACAGGGCCAGATGCTCCTCGACAATTGCCTTCTCATCAGAAGTTAGAGAGGAACTATCTACATGGCGTGTCACGCAACACTTACCGGAATCATCTTTTGAAACCAGCAGGGCGCTACGAATATTTGATTCCGCCGCACTGCTCCATTCGGGTACTTCTTCCCTGACCCCGCCTGCGGACATTTCATAAACATCGATATCAACAGGCAGCAGCACCACTTGCTGCAAAGGCCTGGAATCTGGGTTTTGCTTGACGGTGTAATGCACCTTGGACGATGGTACTGTGGCACAACCGGTCAGCACGACCATAATAATCAGCAACAGGAAAATTCCGAGGCGGCTGTTCATTGCATCTCCTTCGCACTTAATATAGTCAGTTTGAATAACCTACCGACTTATTATTAGCAGGCCAACATGGATATTGCATTGACTCTAATCAATTCCGATGGATTTCGTATTAGACGGCGAAGCATGCTCAGCCTGTTATAGCGATGAAGGAATACATTCAACTTTTTATGTACGTAGTTTCCCGTACATAGCACTCATAACCCGTTGGTCGAAGGTTCGAGTCCTTCCGGGCCCACCACTTCCCATTCAGCTTACGGTTCATCGTCCGGTTCGGGCACGCGTGGAGAGCTGATGAAGGTATTATAAGTCACCGGGTCGGCAGTGAGGGATCCCGGTGGGGCATCAAATGCTCCCCACATTGAACACCACCGGATTCCTTGAACTGCAGCCTTCCGGGTATCTTCTTTGAAGAGCCCCAAGGCTCATCCTTCCAGCAGTGATAAAAGGGGTCAGAGCCCTTTTTCTGCCCTGAAAATTACGCCACTGATGCTGGGCGTGTGAAGTCAGGTTGGCAACACCATGTTGAAGGCGTGCATAAAAGTTTCTCTTCTATCTAGGACCTTGATACTTCTATGATACGGACAATCTGTACTTCTTTATGCGGTGCACTAATACTTGTTACAGCCCTGATCCCACCAGTTCTTCTCATTCTTGATAAAGCCGGCCTTGAACAACGGCGCATAAAAACACCTCAACAACAAGAATCTTCTCGATTTGACAGGAATATTCAGACACCAACCGCTAGCGAAGTACACTATATCAAAAGCAGTCTACTGTGATAAGTCGATGACCCTTGGGTAGAAAGTTGCCACTCCAAAGCCGTCATTTTCATGGCAGTTTCCAGTGATTACAGGAACGTTATCAGTCATGGCTGACTGCGCCTGCATCTCATCCTTGCACCGCTCGTCACATACGATGATTTCGCTGTCCTGTTAAAGATCTGGCTAAACACCAACTATGAGTTGTGCATTCAGATTCAGGTTATCCAGTTGCCTCAGGATGTCGTTAGCTTCGATCAGAGACACTGAGTGCCTGACAAGCAACAGATGCGGTCTATAACTATCAAACTCGAGTTCAACTATGCCGGACACCGTCAACAACTGGTTTTGAATTCGTTTCTTACTCTGCTCAGTCAAGCATTCTTCAACATGAAAAACAACAAGTACTTCTGTATTTCCAACTTGCTCCTGAGATTGGTATATCATATCTGCCTGAATCAACCTCATCATAGCCGTAGGTGTAATGGCTGTGCGCTATACACAAACCATCTAAACATGATTACTCTCTTAGAATGAAACGACGGTCATCGGCTATCGGATGACCGCCGCTCGGCGACCTTACAGCCACCGCTGGCACTTTTGTTTACGTTCATGCCTGTCACAAGAATCATACAAAAGTCGATCAGCCAGAGTCTTACCTCTAGACGCCAATCGATTGATCAAAAACGACTGGCAAGAAGATGCCAGCGTTATCGGCAGCAGGGCCTTCAGCTATATTTTCGGGTAAGGGAAATTACGGATCTTGCGAATCAAGCGGCATCACGAAAATCCCGGGGCGTTAACCCCGTCCATCGCTTGAACGCGCGGGAAAATGCAGCCTGCGAGGAAAAACCAACAAGATAACTGATCTCCGCCAGGGTAATGCTACCATCGGCAAGGTAGGATTCGGCTAATTCCAGGCGCACCTTTTCGACAAGCCCGCGATAGGTAATGTCTTCACCTGACAGTTTGCGCTGTAAATTGCGATGACTCATATGCAACGATTTAGCCACCATCTCGATAGTTGCTATGCCCGCTGGCAGACAATCACTAATGACCGACTTGGTACGCGAAATGATATCGTCACGACCCAGCTTCGTGACATATTCCCTAAGCGAACGATCAAGCGTAAGTGCCAGCTCACGATTGGCCGCCGGCAGCGGCTCGTCGAGAACCTCCGTTGGGAAGGTCATACTGGCGACTGGCTCGCTAAACCGCAGCGGGCAGCGGAAATATGTAAGGAATTCTCTAATTGCAGATTTCGGCTCGGAGTGCCAAAAAGAGACTTCCAGCGGATCGAGATCTGCACCGTAGATCCGCCGACAAGCATCCAGAACAACCGCCCAGCGTGTGTCCTCGAGAATTGCCGGTTCATCGAGTTCGCCATGCTTGGTACTGTATGACAGTATGGCGCTGTTGCCTTTTTCCGCAAGGGAGTAGCTAATAACATCGTATACCACCTCGTTGTAGCGTATCAGCCGTTTTAGCGCGTCGCGAAGTGTGGCGCTGGCCATAAACGCACATCCTAGTGCATGGAAATCACTGGGCCGCCACACCTGCGCAATGCTCAGGCCAAAGGCAGGGTCACTCAATTGCTTCGATGCCAGCCTCCATGCACGACGCGCCGCTTTACCAGGATAACGTACCTGTGGATTATCCAGGCTTTCAGGATCGAGACCGGCCTCCTTGAACAGCGGTGCCGGATTGACGCCCCGTTGCTCTAGCATACGCCACAGGATGCGACCAGCCGTGGCAATTGCCGTTCCCGACATTTATAACGCCCGCCCGTCTGTCAAGTTCATGACATACCTGGCCGCAAGGGACCCGCGAACGCCGTATTTCTGTTTGTTATCAATAGAGGAATCCTTCGTCCTGGTAAACCAAGTATAGCTCTGATCGGATTAATATCACCTTCTCACCGAATATAAAACTTCAGTGCATTGGGGCTGAATTCCCGTGGATTTGCTTCTTCAGAGAATCGATAGGGATTGCGCCGGTTATCCATCCCGGAAGCCA
>JAOUCV010000247.1 GCA_029859555.1 Gammaproteobacteria bacterium | reverse complement strand
CGCGGGCCCTGACCTCGATGAGATCGAATCGATCGGCAAGCGTATTGAAGAGGTGATTAACAAGGTACCCGGCACGGTATCGGTATATTCCGAGCGCGTCGCCGGTGGCCGCTATGTAATTGTCGACATTGACAGGATTGCCGCCTCACGTTTTGCACTCAACATTGCCGATGTACAGGAAGTGGTACGCACCGCGCTCGGTGGCATGCGGGTCGCACAAACCGTGGAAGGCCTGGAACGCTACCCGATCAATATTCGCTACCCGCGTGACGTACGTGACTCGCTGGAGAAACTGCGTAACCTGCCCATCGTTACCCCCGGTGGTGCCCGCATACCACTCACCGAGGTTGCCGACATCCGCATTGAAGACGGTCCCGGCATGATCAAGACGGAAAATGCCCGCCTCAATGGCTGGATTTATATTGATATCGAAGGGCGCGACCTCGGCAGCTATGTCACCGAGGCGCAGAAAATCGTACACGAGCAGGTTGAACTGCCAACCGGCTACTCCATCGCCTGGTCCGGTCAGTATGAATACCTGGTACGCGCCAGGAAACAACTGGCAACCGTATTGCCGGTGACGCTGGCAGTTATCGTGCTGCTGCTGTATCTCAACTTTCGCCGCTTCACCGAGGTAGTTATCATCATGGGCACCCTGCCACTGGCGCTGACAGGGGGCTACTGGCTGCTGTACCTGCTCGGTTACAACATGTCGGTCGCGGTTGGTGTCGGCTTCATCGCGCTTGCAGGCGTCGCCGTGGAGATCGGCGTTATCATGCTGGTCTATCTCAACCAGGCACTGCAACGCCATACGCAGATGGCCCGACAACAAGGCCGCGCGCTCACGGCTGCCGATATTCGCCAGGCCGTTATCGACGGCGCCCTGCTACGGATACGACCTGTCATGATGACCGTGGCAGCCATTTTCGCCGGCCTGATGCCGATCATGCTGGGCAGCGGTACCGGTTCAGAGGTGATGCGCCGTATCGCTGCACCGATGGTCGGCGGCATGGCAAGTGCCACCCTGCTGACGCTGGTGGTGATACCGGCGGTGTTTTTAATCTGGAAGCTGCGGGGTGTTAAAGACAGTGAATCGTAGTCATCGACTTGTAGGAGCGCATCGCAGGCGCGATTGTGTTGATTCAGCAGTAATCGCGCCTGCGATGCGCTCCTACACCAAAGGGCACAGTTAAGTGGCAGCACAGCTAACGGATCCCGTGTGTGGCATGACAGTCACGCCTGCCAGCGAACACCACTACGCCCACAAAAACAGCGACTACTATTTCTGTTGCCAGGGTTGCCAGAGCAAATTCGCCGCCGACCCGGAACGCTACCTCAACCCGTCGCAAGCAACCGCAGCTGACGAGACACGGGTGTATGTCTGCCCGATGTGCCCGGAGGTGCGACAACAGGGCCCGGGCGCCTGCCCGGGTTGCGGCATGGCACTGGAACCCGAAACCCTGCAGGCGCCGGTCACGCGCAGCGAATATACCTGTCCCATGCACCCGGAAATCGTGCAGCAGACACCCGGTAACTGTCCGAAGTGCGGCATGGCACTGGAGTCGCGCAGCATCGTTGTCGAGGAAAAAAATACCGAGCTCATCGATATGAGCCGGCGCTTTTGGGTCTCGGCCCTGCTGGCACTGCCAGTGTTCGTAATCGCCATGCTGACCGACATGGCACCTGGCCTGTTAGCGGACCGTGTGTCGATGCAAACGCTGCAATGGATTGAATTTCTGCTGGCCACCCCCGTGGTGCTGTGGGGTGGCTGGCCGTTCTTCGTGCGTGGCTGGCAATCGCTGATCAGCTGGAATCTCAACATGTTCACCCTGATTGCACTGGGTGTCTCTATCGCCTGGAGCTATAGCGTCGTTGCCCTGCTGTTGCCGGGTATTTTCCCGCCGCTGATGCAACACGCCGATGGCACGGTGGCTGTTTATTTTGAAGCGGCTGCTGTCATTATTGCACTGGTATTACTGGGACAGGTGCTGGAACTGCGTGCCCGCAGCCAGACCAATACCGCGATCAAACTGTTACTGGGACTCAACCCGAAACACGCGCGCATCCAGCATGCCGATGGGCGCGAGGAAGACATCCCGCTGCAGCAGGTGCAGGCCGGCGACCTGCTGCGGGTACGCCCGGGTGAAAAAGTTCCGGTAGACGGAGTCGTCACAGACGGCAACAGTGCGGTGGATGAGTCCATGGTGACCGGCGAACCACTGCCGGTTGAAAAGACCGTCGGCGAGACCCTTATCGGTGCAACCGTGAATGGAACCGGCAGCCTGTTAATGCGCGCAGAAAAGGTCGGTAACGATACCCTGCTGTCACAGATCGTTCGCATGGTCAGTGAGGCTCAGCGCTCGCGTGCACCGATTC
Source organism: Gammaproteobacteria bacterium (assembly GCA_029859555.1). GTDB lineage: Bacteria > Pseudomonadota > Gammaproteobacteria > UBA9214 > UBA9214 > UBA9214. The sequence goes on along the minus strand of JAOUCV010000247.1, from coordinate 1,680 downwards.
AAAAGCTTGCCGATGTGGTGGCCGGTTATTTTGTACCGGCCGTTGTCGGCATCGCCGTGATCGCGTTTCTTGCCTGGAATGCCTGGGGACCGGAACCGCGCCTCGCACATGCCGTCGTCAACGCGGTGGCCGTTTTAATCATTGCCTGTCCCTGTGCCCTGGGGCTGGCGACACCCGTGTCCATCATGGTCGGCACCGGCCGTGGCGCCACCCTGGGGGTACTTGTCAAAAATGCAGAGGCACTGGAAATCATGGAGCAGGTAGACACGCTGGTGATCGACAAGACCGGCACCCTGACCGAGGGCAAACCTGCGCTGGTCGCCGTACAGGCTATTAATGGCTTTGCAGAAAATACAATACTGCAACTGGCAGCCAGCCTGGAACGTGCCAGCGAGCACCCGCTCGCCGAGGCAATTGTCAGTGGCGCAGAACTGCGCGGCCTTACCACCAGCCCGGTCAGTGCCTTCGCATCGATAACCGGCAAGGGCATCAGCGGCGAGGTCGATGGACATGCAATTGCCCTTGGCAACGGTAAACTGCTGGCTGAGCTCGGTATCGACACGGGTGAGTTGCCACAACAGGCAGAGGCCGGGCGGGCAGCAGGTCAGACAGTGATGTTTGTCGCCGTCGATGGCCGTGCAGCGGGCAACATCGGCGTTGCAGACCCCCTCAAGGATTCAACGCCGGCAGCAATTCGTGATCTGCATGCCGAAGGTGTGCAGCTGGTGATGCTCACCGGAGACAACCGCACGACCGCGCAGGCGGTTGCTGATCAACTCGATATTGACCGCGTGCAAGCCGGTGTACTACCGGATGAGAAGGCGGAGATCGTTCGGCAACTGCAGGCCGGGGGGCATATCGTCGCCATGGCCGGTGACGGTATCAATGATGCCCCGGCACTGGCGCAGGCGCATGTCGGTATTGCCATGGGTACCGGTACCGATGTCGCCATGGAAAGTGCGGGCGTCACCCTGGTGAAGGGAGACTTGCGCGGCATCGTGCGCGCCCGACGCCTGAGCCGTGCAGTGATGCGTAATATCCGGCAAAATTTATTCTTTGCCTTTATCTATAATTCACTGGGTGTGCCGGTTGCTGCCGGCGTATTGTATCCCCTGTCCGGGCTGCTGCTGTCACCCATGCTGGCAGCTGTCGCAATGAGCTTCAGCTCGGTCTCGGTGATCAGCAATGCCCTGCGGCTGCGCAGAACCCCTATTTGACATGAATGTATTGCATCTAACAGCAGGAGAAAGGTGATGAGCAATTTTCGACATGGACTCTCAATCGGTATTGAAACGGCCGGTGCGGATATTTTTCTGTCGCTAAAGGCGGTTGGCAAACTCACCCACGAGGATTATCAAACCATCACGCCAATGATCAATGCGGCACTGGAGGGTGTGAAGCAGCCACAGGTCAAGGTACTGATAGACGGCACCGAACTGGAAGGCTGGGAGCCACGGGCCGCCTGGGATGATTTTCGACTCGGTTTGAAACATGGCAATGTATTCGAAAAAATTGCTATCTATGGCAATAAAAACTGGCAGCAAATCACCGCCAGGGTCGGCGGCTGGTTTATCTCCGGAGAAGTCAGGTATTTCGAAGACATGCAGGAAGCCCTGGCCTGGCTGCAGGCGTAAAACAACACTGGCGGCACGCAAGACTGCCGACTTTCTGACACACAGC
>JAOUCV010000246.1 GCA_029859555.1 Gammaproteobacteria bacterium | reverse complement strand
TGGTCCACTGGTGTATGCCATGGTGTGTCTTATGGCGGGTAATTCCGGGGACCATCCGATTCGGTTCGTCGAGACGCAGGGAACCGTCTGGGGCGACTCAACCGATGTCGCCGGGACGATTAGCACTGCGGGGCTGCCATCTTCTTTTTCAGACTGGAATTCGGCTACTATTAGACCTTGGTGTCTCCCATACCTGTCACATGTTGTGCGTCACATACGATTACACAAGTGGGCCGGAAGTTTCAGTCCAACGGGATGCGTATTTTCTGCCCCGGATAAATCAGGTCAGGATCTTTAATCACTTCCCGGTTGGCCTCGAAGATTTTTGGATAATCCATGGCATCACCGAGGTACTGCTTGGCAATTTTTGACAGGCTGTCACCCTTCTGAATAACGTAGTATTCGACCCGTTTCTCCGGCGGCGGTGGCGGAGCACTAATGTTCTCTGCCGATACTTCTGTCACTCCCTGCACATTACCGGCGATCAGCACTGTCTTTTCAACCACTTCATCACTATCCGCTTCACCACTTAAAGCGACTTTGCCATCATCATAGGCAACACCCAGATTGCGAACACCGGGATTATCTGATTCGATATGTGCTTTTATCTTGTCGGCTGGATCTTCGTCTTTGCCAAACAGTTTTTTACCGAAATCAGCTACAAAGTCAAACAGGCCCATGATGCTTCTCCTCTCTATGTTAGTAACCTTCTTTAATTGCAACTATAACACTGACTGCTAATACTTATACCGCGTAATAATTTTACGGCTCATGTAAATGGACTCAGAAACCACCACCAGTGCGAAATCCACCGCCACCACTTCCAAAGCTACCGCGCCCTCTTCCCAGGGTAGTGCCACGTCCGGAACTACCACGACCCCCACCAAAGACACCACCCAGGCCACCACGTCGCCCACCCCATACTGTGCCCTGCCCAAAACCACCGGAACCAAAGGTGGGATCGGTTCGCTGCGGGCGGTAGCGCTGTTGTTGCTCCAGTACCCGCCACAAACTATTGCGATCAAGCCTTCCGTTGATAAAGTTGCTCAACATGGCTGCAATCAGGGCACCATCCGAAAAACTGTAGCCTGCCTGGTCATAGCGGCGACGCCTGAAGTCATATCGCAGCGATTCGAGTTCCTGAAGTTTTTTATGTTGTTTGCGCAGCGCGCCTTTCAACTCGTTGAGTGAGATCTCGAGTTCCTGCACGTCCTGCTCGCGTTCAAACAAGCGGTTGACGACCAGATCATCATCCGGATAAGGTGTCGCCATGGCATCGCGCCGCAACTCCCGCACATCATCACGGCGCAGCTCGGAGGTTACGTAATCGATAACTTTGCGGTAGCCGTCATCCTCGCCTGCAGCAAAGTCATCCTTGCGCTCCAGAAGCTGCTCATGACGCTCGCCGGCCTCCTCGATACGGGTATCAATTGCTTCGAGAGCGGCCTGTTCCATATCCCTGGCCGCCTCCAGTTCGATTATGCCGTCCTCCCTCCTGGCTACCTCGTCGAGCTCGCGTAGCTCATTGAAGGCTGCCTCGGCGGCCTGTTTTATCTGATCAGCATGCTCACGCAATCGTAGCGGTATCTCCTGCAAGCGGGCATAATTGGCCCGGGCATCTGAAAATCCCACAAGATGCGCCACCCGGCTATCCAGCCAGCGAGTGAGTGGCCATGCGCGGTATTGTGATGTGCCGTAGTGGCGCTTCCAGAGATACATGAACAGTACATCGTCGCGATACGACTGCCCCTTGTCATCCTGCTCCTGTTCGCTATGAGTGGCCTTGTCATCGGCGTGCATCGCGATACGCCGGGCTTCCTGAACGCGCTGCTCCTGCGCCAGATAGTCGCTGTCCACATCCAGGCGTGCCTGTGTTGCCGCTTCCGCGACATCCAGAGCCTCGGCGGCTTTTTCCAGCTCCTGGTGCTGGTTTTCGCGCTCTACTTCAAGCGCAGCATGTTCATCCTGCAGTTTAATGATCCGGGCATCCAGCTCCGTCCTGGCCGACTTGCGCGCCTCGAGTGCGGCAGCCACCTGTTTTGTAACGACATCGATACTGGCAGTCATGTTACCCCTGTCCATCATATCGACCCGCAGACGAGCCAGTTCACGGTAGTCCTGGATATGCGCCTGCTGCTGTTCCAGCAGTTGCTTGCTTACTTCGGCGATGCGCCGCTCTGCCGAGTCAACACTGCTGCGCTCATTGTTCAGTGAGTCGTCTATAACACCAAGTGTATTTCTTCCAGTAATCATTCTGGTTTTCTCACCATTGGGTTATGGCTGCCCCGGTTGTGGAAATCAGGTAGTCAGGTTGCAGCTGGCCACTTTGCTTCACTCCGAACTTGCGCTGCTGGATAATGCCATCGTCCTGCTTGTCCGCCGCAATGCGCTGGAACACGTCTTCTTCCACCCGCAGCCCCCATTTTGAAACGTGTTCTATGCGACCGGATTCCTCATTGAGGACAGGCACCTGCTGCACTCTGCCATCGGCGGACACCGCCTCCACAATGATGTAATAGTTGCGTGCATCGGGATTTGCATCAGGTATTCGCCATACACCCGACTTTTCACCGGGGCGTGACACTATCTGCAAAGTATAGGTTTGCTCAACCGCAGTGCGCAGGTCATGCAGAGACTCAAGCGCCAACCGGGCGCTCTCTTCATCACCGCCTTGCAGGGCTGTTATTGCCGTCTTGTACAGCTGTTCTGCCTGTTGCCCAGGCTCATCACTTTTCGCCACCTCAACCACGGACTGGTATGCGGACTCCAGCCTTTCTGGCAACGCGGCGCGTGGCGCAACAACCATGAAGTAATAGACAATCCAGACAAGTAACAACGCGGCAAAGCCGCTGATGACCCATTTACCCCAGCTGGCGCGGCTGGCATAGAGGCGTGCCAGTCGTGTGGCAAAACTCGCCGGCGGAGACTTGTAAACAAAACGCTCTTCCCTGAGCGCCGCCACACCTTCTTCCAGCACATGATCCGGCACCTCGATACCCTGGGCGGCATAGATCTTGTGGAGACGCTGCTTCAGATCCTGTTCACGACCTTCGCTATCAAATTCCCGATCCACCAGACGCTGCCGACGGCGCAACGTATCCACCACATCCATCGCAAGCATTACCTCGTCCAGAGGCTGCTTGACTCGTGACTGAGCATCTCCCGGGACGTTCGATGTTGCAGTTTCTCCAGTCATTCAACGCTGACCGCAAGCCCCTTGCCGTCCTTGGCAAGGCGTGCGAGCTTACGCTTGCCTTCCTCAACCGCCACACGAATTTCCTCGGCATTGGCGGTACTCTGCACACGCATTTCCTCAATAAGCTCGCGCGAGCGGCTCTGCCAGGCCACCACTGAATCGACCAGCTTTTTTACAGCATCTGCGCGTACAGTCGGACCATACCCTGCCTTGACAGCGGCCTCCTGAACCTTGCCACCAATCTCGGCGAGGTCTTCAAGGGAACGACTGACCCCTTCCTTCATGGCCTCCACTGTCTGGGTAGACTCGTGCAACCCGAACATTCCGGTAAAAGAGGCCGACAGTGCCGTCAGTACGACCTCGTTGGTACTGAAGAAACTCACTGCCTGGGAATAGACACGCTCCTTGGCATTGGTGGTTTGCAGCAGCCGTGCCATGACGACCTCGGATGTGTTGTAGCTTATCGTGAGGTTGTCCGACAGGTCCTTGGCAATCTGGTAGCGTTTTTCCTCGTTTTGCAGCTCGCGAACGGCTTCGTCACGCGCCATCTCCTGACGGGCGCGTTCGACAGCATCATCACCCTGAAAGCCTTCTACCGTTTTCATTGCAGCATTGACGCCTTCCCTGGCGGCATCCAGCTTCAAAGTCGCTTTCTCCAGCACCTCGAGTGACATCACCTCCGACTGCTTGAGAGCACCACGGAAGTCCTGGTATGCATCAAGTATTTTTTGCTCACGCTGAATCTGATCCTGCGTGGCATCCGTCACTCCCAGGTAAGTATCCTTGATCTTGTCAAAACGAGAAGCAATATCGCCGCGGGTCACCTTCATCCACACATTGCTGATGCGCTCAAAGGTATCCAGCTT
>JAOUCV010000245.1 GCA_029859555.1 Gammaproteobacteria bacterium | reverse complement strand
AGTGTTTTGTGGCTTGGAATCAGCCGGGTGGCGATAACAAGGATCCCTGGGGTGGTAAGGGTGGTAATGAAGGACCGCCGGATCTTGATGAAATGGCACGCAAGATGCGTGACAAGATGAATTCTTTTTTTGGAGGTCGTGGCAGCAAGGGCGGTGGTAGCGGAGGCGGCATGTCAATGAACTACGGTTTGATTGCCATTGTTGCGCTGGTGGCCTGGGTATTGTCAGGTATCTATATTGTCGAGCCGGCCGAACGCGGTGTAGTGTTACGACTCGGGGAATACAACGAAACGACCGAGCCAGGCCCGCACTGGTTCATGCGTGGCATTGAATCGGTTGACAAGGTTGACGTCGATAATCTGCGTACCGTCAGTCACCGTGCCAAGATGCTGACCCGGGATGAAAATATAATCCAGGTCGAGGTCGCGGTGCAGTATCAGGTGCGTGATGCACAGGATTACCTGTTCAAGGTGTTTGACCCCGATTACACCTTGCAAGGAGCCGCTGAAAGTGCGCTGCGCGAAGTTATCGGTGGTATCTCGATGGACGAGTTTCTCAGTGGTGGCCGCGGCGAGATCGTGCGCCAGACCAAGGAGCTGACCCAGTTGATTCTCGATAAATACAATGCCGGCCTGATAATTACCAGTGTCAACTTGCAGGATCCTCAGCCGCCGGAAGAAGTGCAGGGTGCGTTCGAGGATGCCATCAAGGCCCGCGAGGACCAGGAACGCTACAAGAACCAGGCAGAGGCCTATGCGCTTGATATCCTGCCAAAGGCACGCGGTGATGCAACCCGTAAACGCGAGGCCGCGATTGCCTACCGTGATCAGATTGTTGCCAAGGCCGAGGGTGAGTCCAGCCGTTTCATGCAAACACTTTCAGAGTATGAAAAGGCACCGGAGATTACTCGCAAACGCATGTATCTGGACACAATGGAGTATGTTCTGGCCAATACCAACAAGGTGGTTATGGCCGTCAAGGATGGTAACAACCTGATGTATATACCACTGGACAAACTGATGACGAACGGGGGTATGGGCAGGGCTCGACCCGCACAGGAAGTTGAGGTTAATGTGACGCCGGCGATGCCGCAAGGGCCGTCCGGCACACGTGCTTCCAGAGACGGGGGTGGGCGCAAATGATGAAACTTATTTTGGTGCTGGTCGCAGCCGCGGTTCTGCTGGGGATGACTTCGCTGTTTATTGTTGATGAACGACAGGTGGCTATCAAGTTCCGCCTCGGTGAAATCGTTGAGTCAAACTTTGAGCCGGGTCTGCATATCAAGGCGCCCTGGCCGATCATGAATGTGCGCAAGTTTGATAAACGCATCCTGACCCTGGATACACGTCCGGAACGTTTCCTGACCGGTGAAAAGAAAAACGTATCGGTGGACTTCTTTGTGAAGTGGCGTATCCGGGACCCGGCGAAGTACTACACCTCGTTCATGGGCGATGAACGCCAGGCCGTTCTGCGCCTGCTGCAGATTGTCAACAACGGCCTGCAGCTGGAGTTTGACGAGCGCACAATCAAGCAGGTTGTATCCGATGACCGCTCGGCGATGATGACCAATTTGACCACCGAGGCCAACAACGAGGTCGAGCAGTTCGGTATCGAGATTGTCGATGTGCGAATCAAGCAGATCGAACTGCCGAGCGAGGTCAGCACCTCGGTATTTCAGCGCATGCGCGCAGAGCGTGAACGGATTGCCTCGGAACTGCGTGCCCAGGGTCAGGAGGCCGCCAAGGGAATTCAGGCGGTTGCTGACAGGGACCGCACTGTGATTCTTGCCGAGGCGCGCCGTGATGCCGAGATTATGCGCGGTGAGGGTGATGCACTCGCCACGGAAATCTACGCAGAGGCCTATGGCCAGAACCAGGAATTCTACGAGTTCTACCGTAGCATGACGGCCTACCGCGCCGCCCTGGCGAACCAGGGTGATGTGCTGGTGCTGGAACCGGATAGCGAGTTCTTCAAGTATTTTGGCAGTAACACCAGCGAATAGACGCGTTCATCAGTGAGCTGCCCTGATGCGACAGACCCCGGAAGTATGTCCGGGGTTTTTTACTGCTGATGGGCGTGGACTGGCAAGACCTGCTGGCTGCACTGGCGCTGGTGCTGGTGATAGAAGGCATGGTGCCGTTTTTAAATCCGCAGTCATTGCGCCGCTTGCTGGAAACGGTTTCGCAGCTGGATGACCGGACGTTACGGATAACCGGTTTCATCAGCATGCTCTGTGGCGTGCTCATGCTGTATATCGTGAGATAGCAAACGCTGCATCGGTTTGCGCCAGTGGCTGTTAATGATATTCCTCTTCCCAACCCTTTCCCGGAGGGAGAGGGGGGTAAAGCTGCACGATTTTGCGGTGCAAACATAACAGGGTAGTAATAGACAGGATCATGACCAGTAAAGACCAGTGGTTATTGCCTGATGGCATTGAAGAGGTTTTGCCCCCGGACGCGTGGCGGCTGGAGCGTGCGCGTCGTGAACTGCTGGATATGTTTGCCTGCCGCGGTTATGACCTCATAATCCCGCCTCTGATTGAACACCTGGAGTCCCTGCTGACCGGTACCGGTAATGATCTCGACCTGCAAACCTTCAAGGTAACAGACCAGCTGACCGGACGTATGCTGGGGATGCGTGCTGACATGACACCGCAGGCAGCGCGTATTGATGCGCATCCGCTGCGTCGTGATGCGCCCACGCGCTTGTGTTACATGGGTTCGGTGCTGCATACCCGTGCCGACGGCTTTGGTGGTTCACGCAGTCCCATGCAGATCGGTGCTGAGCTGTTTGGTCATGCCGGTATCGAGAGTGATACGGAAGTTCTCGAGTTAATGCTGGAGACCCTGTCGCTGCTGCAGATTTCCGACGTGCATGTTGATCTTGGACATGTGGGTATCTTTCGTGGTCTTGCCAGGGATGCCGGGCTGTCGCCGCTGGTGGAGAATGACCTGTTTGATGCGTTGCAGCGCAAGGCGGCCACCGAAATTGATGAAATACTGGCAACACATGTAAGCGATGACGCACAACGCAGACGCCTGGCAGCACTGGCGCAACTGAATGGCGGGGATGACGTCTTTGCGCGCGCCCGCACGCAACTGGCCGGTGCCGGTGAGGCAGTGTTGGCGGCGCTGGATAACCTTGAGGCGATTGCTGCCCTGTTGAAACAGCGCGCCGGTGATGTAATGCTGAATTATGACCTTGCGGAATTGAGCGGCTACAAGTACCAGACCGGTATGGTGTTCGCTGTTTTTGTGCCCGGCAATGGTCGTGAGATCGCCCGCGGAGGCCGTTATGATTCGGTCGGCGAGGTGTTCGGACGGGCACGACCGGCAACCGGTTTCAGTACCGACCTGAAAGCGCTCATGGACTTGAGTGGGCGTGATTTCGGCAGTAATGGCGGCGCGGTACTTGCGCCTGCAGGCGATGATGCCGAATTACAGCTAACGGTAAAGGGCTTGCGCGAGCAGGGTGAGCGCGTCATGTATGCCTTGCCCGGGCAGGCAGGTGATGCTGTCACTATGGGGTGCGACCGCATGCTGGTGAAAGAACCGGGCGGCTGGGTCATCAAGCCGGCGGACAGATAAGGACGGATATCATTGCCACGGAAGCACACGGAAAAACACGGAAGAATAAAATTCTTAAAAAGTATTTCCGTGTAATTCCATGTGCTTCCGTGGCTAATAAATGGCTGGCACACAGCCCGGAAATGAAATAGCAGTGCATCCTGCTTGAGGCAGGCTGCATGGTATCCGGATACTGGTTATTAACTTCCTTGAAAAGAGAGAAACAGAATGGGCAAAAATGTAGTCGTCATCGGCACACAATGGGGTGACGAAGGCAAAGGTAAGGTTGTCGACCTGCTGACCGACAGGGCAGCTGCCGTGGTGCGTTTCCAGGGTGGGCATAATGCAGGTCATACGCTGGTGATTGAGGGTGAGACCACGGTGCTGCACCTGATTCCGTCGGGCATTCTCAGGGAGAATGTCATGTGCCTGATCGGTAATGGTGTGGTGTTGTCGCCTGCGGCGTTATTCGAAGAGCTGAATATGCTGGAAAAGGCGGGTGTGCCGGCCCG
>JAOUCV010000244.1 GCA_029859555.1 Gammaproteobacteria bacterium | reverse complement strand
AGAAGTGGATCTTGCCCAGTCTTTCGTCATACATGTGCCCGGTCCACTTGGGTACCCAGTAGTAAAACGCAGCAATAATCGAATAGAGCGCGCCGGTGACCAGTACGTAGTGGAAATGCGCTACTACGAAGTAGGTATCGTGGTACTGCGTATCCACCGGCGCCACACCTAGCATCAAACCAGAGAGACCACCGATGGTAAACATAACGATGAAACCCAGTGCCCACAGCATCGGTGTTTCAAAAGTCATCGAGCCTTTCCACATCGTGGTAACCCAGTTGAATACCTTAACACCGGTAGGCACTGAAATAAGGATGGTTGCGTACATGAAATAAAGCTCGCCCGCGACCGGCATACCAACGGTGAACATGTGATGCGCCCATACCATGAAGGACAGGATTGCAATGGACGCAGACGCATACACCATCGAGCTGTAACCGAATAGAGGCTTGCGCGCGAAGGTCGGGATAATGGCTGAAATAATGCCAAAAGCCGGCAGGATCATGATGTAAACCTCGGGGTGCCCGAAGAACCAGAATATATGCTGGAACATGACCGGGTCACCACCACCGGCAGCATCGAAGAACGACGTCCCGAAATGGCGATCGGTCAGCATCATGGTGACCGCACCAGCCAGCACCGGCATAACTGCAATCAGCAGGTAAGCCGTGATCAACCAGGTCCAAACAAACAACGGCATCTTCATCAACGTCATACCCGGTGCACGCATGTTGAGGATTGTGGCGATAACATTGATCGCGCCCATGACCGACGAAATTCCCATCAAATGCACGGCAAAGATGAAAAAGTCGGTCGAATCCGGGCCATAGGTTGTCGACAAGGGAGCGTAAAAAGTCCAGCCAAAGGCGGGGGCACCGCTTTCCATGAAGGTAGTCGATGCAAGCATGGTGAAAGCAAACGGCAGAATCCAGAAGCTCCAGTTATTCATCCGCGGCAACGCCATGTCCGGCGCACCGATCATGATGGGGATTAACCAGTTAGCCAGACCAACGAAGGCCGGCATGATTGCCCCGAAAACCATCACCAGTCCATGCATTGTTGTCATCTGGTTGAAGAAATGAGGTTCTACCCACTGCAGTCCGGGCTGGAACAGCTCCAGACGAATCACCATTGCCATCGAACCGCCGTACAGCAGCATGATGAACGACAGCCACAGGTAAAGCGTGCCGATGTCCTTATGGTTGGTGGTGGTAACCCAGCGCATTAAGCCCTTGGCAGGCCCGTGATGGTCATGATCATCGTGAGCTGCCGAGCCGTCTTGTGTGGTTTCGTTATACATCTGGTAATTCCCCTTTATCTTGCATTCTTGATCGCGGAGGGCTGGATCATGTCACCTACGCTATTGCCTAAACTATTGCGCTCGTAGGTAAGGACCGCTGCGATATCAACATCATTCAACTGGCCCTTGAAAGAAGCCATTGAGGTACCGGTCTTGCCATTCACCACGATATCGATGTGTCCAGCAGGATCGCCATTCACGATTGCACTGCCGGTCATAGCCGGAAAGGCCCCCGGAATACCGGCACCGGTCGCTCCATGACAGGCGGCACAATTCGCCTGGTAAACCGTTTCACCACGCGCCACGAGATCCTGCATCGACCATTCTTCTTCACCTGCGGCTGCAGCGGCGGCAGCTTCAGCTTTCATTCCTGCGAGCCATTCCTCGTACTCCGGCTGGCTAACCGCATTCACGACGATCGGCATGAAGCCATGATCCTTGCCACAAAGTTCTGCGCATTGCCCACGATAAATGCCCGGCTTTTCGATGATGGCCCAGGAATCGTTGATAAACCCGGGTATGGAGTCCTGCTTAACAGCCAGCGCCGGCACCCACCAGGCGTGAATAACGTCGTTGGAATGGAACAGAAAACGAATTTTCTTACCCACGGGGAGTACCAGTTCGTTGTCCACTTCGAGAAGATAATTTTCGTTGCTGGTAGGATCCTTGACGACGTCACGGCTGGACTGAGCCAGGCTGCTAATAAAGCTCACGTCTTCGTCAACAAAAGTATACTTCCATTTCCACTGGATTCCGGTCACCTGCAAAGTGATATCTGCATTGGTCTTGGCATCTTCAAGATCCAGCAGTGTTGCAGTTGCGGGTATCGCAATACCGATCAGAATCAACAGCGGCGCTACCGTCCAGATAATTTCAATCGTAGTGCTCTCATGGAAATTAGAGGCTACGGCACCTTTCGATTTACGGTGGTGAAAAATTGACCAGGCCATCACGGCGAAGACGAGTACCCCGATCACCACGCAAATCCAGAACACCAGCATATGCAGCCCGTAGAGGTCCTGGCTAATCGGAGTGACACCCTCGGTCATGTTCAACTTGTACTCGGCCTGTGCGACGGGCATGGCCAGCATGGACAAAACACCCATAGCGACTGACGAGGAACATCGGGACAGCTTGTTAAATATCATTCTCAACTCCCTGGATAATACGGCCACAATGTTATGTCGATTTGTAGTAGCAAATTACTATCGACTTGGCGGTCCGCACACCGGTATATAACCACAAAAATGCCCTCTGAAAAAAACCGTTCAGAAGGCCCTTGAATCAAACGCGAATTATACAGTCTTTCAATTGAAAGGCTAGCGCATCCTTCTCCCAATTGGCGAGAAAACTACCCACCTCGACGCTTTCGCCGGACATGCCGATAGCTAGCTTGCGCCTTGCTCTTAGACCATCCTGACGGTCGTCAACCACACGCACCCAGGGCGTCTGGAATTCCCAGCACTGATCGACCCGCTGAACCCCCTTTTCGATTCGCGTATAGCATCGGTCGAGGGTAATCACTTCACGCCGATAAACTTTGCGCGAGGTAAAGTAAAGACCGGTTCCCAGCGCCAGCATTTCGATACCGGAAAACGGCAGTACCAGCCACAATCCCTGCATCGTGAAGAACAGGCCCACGGCGAGTGCCACAACGCAGGTGAGGAGGTAAAACGCAAGCAGCTGGCGCCAGCTGATGGAACAGTTGGGGGATAACACGAAGCGATAACCCTCTTCGGCACTCACTTTATTAACACTGATCATTCAATACATATCATCAGAATAGTCAGCGTCTATTTCATCACTTTGCCAGAGCTGCGACAATAGCCTTATCGATGATTTTTTCAGGACACACGAAGTGGCGGATACAGGCAGTAGCAATAATCAGGACAGCGAACCGGTAAGAGACCTCAGTTTCTGGGAGCTCGTGAAGAGCACCTCCTCGGCATTCGTGGGCGTCCAGAGCAACGCTAACCGTGAACGGGATTTTAGCCGCGGCAAGCTTTCACATTTTATCTGGATGGGCCTGCTGTTCGGGCTGCTATTTGTGCTGACTCTGATAGGTGTCGTCCAACTGGTACTGCACTTTACCGGCCACTGAGCAACCCGCGGGGCTCTCCCAAAAGGCTAAAGGGGGACTTAAAGAATCCAGCCGCGCAGGAACAGCCGCGCATAGTGATCAACCAGCAGGAAAGCAAACAGCAGCGTCAGGTAGTAAATGGAGTAACCGAAAGTCTTCATCGCAATAATATTCGGCTGCTCCTCACGATAGAGCCGCACCGCGTAATACAGGAAACCGATACCAAGCGCGACTGCACCGGACAGATAGATCAAACCGCTCATCTGTATAATGAAGGGCATCATGGTCACGATGAACAGCAGGATCGTGTACAACAAAATTTGAATCTTGGTGAATTCAACACCATGGGTCACCGGCAACATCGGAATGTCGGCCTTGGCGTATTCTTCTCGACGACGAATCGCAAGCGCCCAGAAATGCGGGGGCGTCCACACGAAAATAATCAAAAACAACAATAGCGCTTCTGTACCAACCGAGCCGGTAACAGCGGTCCAGCCCAGCAACGGGGGAGCCGCCCCGGCAGCGCCACCAAGTACGATATTCTGCGGCGTCGCACGCTTCAAATACATGGTATAGATCAGCGCGTAGCCAACCAGCGAGAAAAAAGTCAGGACCGCGGTGAGCAAATTGACAAAGGCTATCAGTATCGCGATGCCCAACACGCCAATGCTTAACGCAAAAATCAAAGCTGACTTCTGATCCAGATCA